>CAZISK010000093.1:0-13839 GCA_964541355.1 uncultured Candidatus Obscuribacterales bacterium | reverse complement strand
CCAGGAATGTTTGATAGTTCGAAAACAAATTGGGGAGCCTATTGGGGCGGAGACCTCAAGGGTATACGGCAAAAGCTGGATTACATTCAAGGAATCGGTGCCATATAAATAAGGTCGTGCTGGACGGAAATGGTAAAGTGCAAGCGCCCTACCATGGCTATCATGCGCGAGATTTCAAAAGGATCGAAGAGCATTTCGGGGACGCCGACAATTCCTGGAAAGAGTTCGATCTGCTTGTAGAGGAGGCGCACAAACGTGGGATGAAGGTAGTAGTCGATCTACCGCTCAATCACACCAGTGAATACAACCACGGAGAGTTTGGAGCCTTCTGGGACGATGGTAACTATAAAGGCGACACGGAAAACGATCGCAGCAAGTACTTCAATCATCTGCCACTAGTAAGCGATTATAACAACCGATATCAATTGCAGTACCATACGATTTTCTACCTTGGCGATCTCAACCAGGAGAATGAGTTTGTCGATCGATATCTCAAGGCATCGGCTGAGAGATTCCTCGAACACGGCGCGGACGCAACCCGATTGGATGCTGCGAAACATGCAAATTGGGGCTGGCAACAGACGCTTGCCAACGATCTATATAATAAGAAGCACCATTTCGTGGTGGCGGAGTGGTGGCTCAATGATACCGCCGAGCCCTTGTTCAAAGACGCCGTCAAGTTCGTCAATAGGGGCGGCATGTCTATGATGGACTTCGCCCTGGCCAATGCTGTTCGCAACGTTCTTGGCTCACCAGCAGGAGGTGACTTCAAAAGTATCGAACAGGTTATTGAACAGGAGTATTCCGTATTCGACGACGCAGACGGGCTCGTCACCTTCATCGATAATCACGACATGCCTCGTTTTCTCAGCCTCAACGACAATAAGGACAATCTCCATCTGGCACTGACTTTGCTTCTCACGACAAGAGGGACACCTATCGTTTACTATGGCACCGAGCAATATCTGCACAACGATACCAATGGCGGTGGCGATCCATATACCAGAGCCTGGATGTCGTCGTTCGATGAAAAGGCGCCCTGTTATCAGTTGATCAAGAAGCTGGCGGCTGTCCGCAAGTCTAACGACGCATTCGCCTATGGCCGGCAGAAAACAGTCCACGTGTCGTCCGACTGCTACGTGTACGAACGGAAATTCGGCGACAACATAGCCATTGTCGCGATCAATAAAAGTCCGTCCAAAGCAGCTCGGCTGAGAGTATCCCTACCACTAAAAGCGGGCGAGCACAAAGATGAGCTCTCCGGCGAGCTCCACGGCACCAATCTGAAGATAACAAATGCCTCCGAGGTTGACTTGAATCTGGAGCCCAGATCCGCAGCTGTGTGGTGTGAAACGCAAGAGCATTCGCAACCGATCATAGGGTCAATTGCGCCAAAGGTGATTAACGGAGGCGCACCGGTCACCATATGCGGTGCTGGATTCGGCAAGAATAGAGGACAGTTGCAAATCGGCAACGAGAAGATCGACATCAGCTCATGGTCCGACAATACTATCGAATTCAACGCTCCTCATGTGCCCAGGGGCAAAGACAACGTGACAGTAGTTACATCGGACGGAAAGAGTTCCAATACAAGCAGCCTTTCATTCGTAGAGGGCAAGCTTATACCGATTCGCTATACGGTCAAGAATGTCAAACTGAAGGAAGGCGAGCAGCTATTCATCTCAGGAGATGTATCCACTCTCGGCAACGGCAGCAAAGAGTGGTCCTCCGCAGCCGGTCCGATGCTGTTTTCAGAAGATCAGGATTATATACTCGTTGTGCCGATGCCGGCAGGACGGACTGCCAATATGACACTGATGGTGCTGGACAAGAAAGGTAAGGTTACACGCGAAGAGTCCAAACCACATACCTACAAAGTTCCGCAACTCGGCGTATGGAATCACGAGCTTGTCTGGCAGGAATAGTTAAGATGGACCCCGTTGGCAATCCGTTCAACAAAAAAAACAGACCAACCTGAGTGCTTTGCATGCTAATTTCAGACACTATCTCGATAGATTTTGCCCATTATCGATGGGCGTATCGACATCTCTTCGAGCATGTCGACGATTGTCATTAGAATTACTATCTGAATCCATGACAAGAACGGAACAACAAAGAATGCAGTGGCAAGAAGACCCTGGAGTATGATACCAGTTATAGTGGCTGTCCTCCAACCGCCATCAACGGTATCTTTGGATAGAAGCAATGTACCTAGCCTCCGGCCAAGAAGTCCAATCACGGCCGAGCATAGCAGCCCGACCAGGGCGATGGACAGGAGGTAATTGTCTAAAACACCTGCCTGAGCAGAAGTCGCATCTGGTCCTGCTTCCGGGATGGACGCCTGATCCCAGCGTACCGCCGTTTTTCCCCAAAGTGACACCACATCAGCCAGCAAGCAGGTTCCGAGGAAATAGCTTCGCTCACCACAGGGCGTGGTTATAGGGACTCCGAAGAACTCCAGACTGCGCAATAATCGATTGTAGGTTGAGAAATCGTGATTGCTTCGAGAAGCAACAATACCGAGGCCGCTGGCTGCCGCACCGAGACCAAAAACAACCGGTCCGGCGTGGAAATTGGTCGGCACAGCCTTCCCCTGATAAAACTCATGTATGCCAGCACACCCGAGAAAAGGCACTACCCAATCCTTCTGAAAGAGCTGATACTGTGCCGTGGCAAACTCAGGATCAAATGCAGGAAGGAACACCAGCCCCCAGGCAAGCGCGCAGCCCCTGGCGGCTTCGACACTGGCGCCGCTGACAGGGTCTACCTGCGCAACCAATGCGCCGGAGTTGTTGTCTATATGATTCCTGGCGGACTTAGTCCACTTCTCGAGAGCGGCACTGTATTTAGTGCCAGAGAGAACATCATGCAAGCGCAATGACTCCAGAGCAAACGCTGAGTCCTGAACCCAGGTATAGCCGCTGTAGCACTCAGGAAAGCCTGTCTTGCTCTCGACGAACGCGGCAAAGATGTTTTGACATTCCCGATCATAGTCTTCACGGATTTTCGGGTTGTTTCCACCAAGAATAAGGTATCCTGCGCGCAGAAGGTTGGTATGTCCGGCAAGAATAATTCCACCCTTTGGTTTCATCTCATCGTTCAGGTTGAATGGGTGACGAGTCGACAGTTCTTCGCAGCGCTCCAAAAGCCACTGAACTCTCTCGATTGAACGCGTACGAACCGGATGATTGCGCTCGAATCTCAATCCATTACTAACAAGAGAAAATCCGAAGAGAGAATTGCAAAATAACGTGCCTTCGGGAATCAGCATGATGAGAAGCTCGTCCTCACCCATTCCCAGGCGACGCTCAATACATTTTGCTTGCGCATCGATCTCTGTGTTCGGCGGATCCCATTGGGTTGGATGCAGTCGCGACTGCATCGATATATACCAGCCAATTGTCACCCAGAGGGCAAGCAACAGAGTGAATGCCGAAAAAAGCAGGCGACCGGGGGTTCTGATTTTCAGACGTCGAAGCTGAGTGCTTGAGTAATTCAACTGGTACTACTCTTGGTAAAAAAACTGATCTGACGATCAGCATGAAATCGCTAATTGCCGCTCGCGTGGGAAGCAGACTTTGGCGCTTTCGCCTGGGACTGAGGCTTTGCGGTTTTGCCCGCCGGTTTGTCTTTTGTGGCCGCAGGTTTGGCGACTTTAGCTATTTTCGCTGCAGGCTTGACCGCGTCTTTGCCCGCTGCGGCAGGTTTGTCCGGCGTTTTGTTTTTTGCCGGCGTCGCCTTCGCATGAACAGCAGGCTTTACTTTTGCTTCCTTCTTTCCGTTCTTCTTCGACAGATCGCTCGCCTTCTCCGGCTTTGCAGCGGGCGCAGGCGCGGGCGCCTCCTGCCTGGCTGGAGCCGGTATCGAAGGATCACCAACCAGCGCATGCCGACCATTGAAGCCCACTGCGAATCCAGCAAATAAAGCATCGACAGTAGCGAAGAGGGTAATGGCCAGCAGCTTGCCTTTCAATGCAGTTTACTCCTTTGCGCTAAAACTAAGATTTTCGGAGAAGTCCTGAGTCTCAGTAGCGTTGCGTTTGCAGCTCAGAAGTACCGAGGATTGGGCATAATCCTCTTTGATCGATGGTCCGGATACGAGCTGCACCGTAAGCGATGCTTTTCCATCGCCGGTGTGCTGGTTGTAAGACTCGCCCATGGCCTTGCTGTCGAAAACCACAGTGTTCTCTCCCTTATTTACGAACCGAGTGATGTCGATCGTTTTACCGGGTCCGAAGAAGTTATCGACTGGCTTGTCATTTACTTTGACGGTTATCGAATAGCCAATGTAGTCGACACCGGAGGAGCTCAACCAATACTTCGTCTTGTGTTTTACATTGCTAACCGGTGCTGCTGCAGGATTCGAATTGCGAGAGTGGACTGGCGCCGGTGCTGTGGTAGCCGAAGCAGGAGCGGGCGAACTGATAGTTGGATGTGCTGGATCCGTCGCCTTGACGCCTGACTGAGGCTCGAAGACCTGGGACATCGGTACTGCCCCTGGTGTTCCCGGCCAAACCAGTTGCACCGGTGCCAGGCGTTGATTGATGCCGATGTAGTAGCCTGCAAACCCGGCTCCGGCAATCAGCAAGACCAAGATGGTGAAATCGCCGAGTGCACCAAGAATGTTGAGCCGTTTCGGTTTGTTAGTCATGAGTTATTTACAGCGTCCTTATAAAGCATTCGAAAACTATCGTACCCTTAGCGTACCAACTTTCAACGGGATCAACCCCAGGTTCTATCTGTCTTTTTGCCAGGAAAGAATTGCTTGAAACACTTGACAGACAATCATTCGCAGAGTTCCGAATCAGGTTTGAACAATACTTACAAAATGATTGAGATTGCGAGGATCAGTATTTTTACCGGTGTCGGCCGATAATGAAATGGGCAAAATAGGTTCATGAGTCAGAAAGAAGTCGATCCACGAACTGCGCTTGTCCTTTGTTTGCTGTGTCCATGCATAGTGATCTCGTTGATCTATGTTTTTCTCTTCTTTCTCGCACCAGAATCAGGTGGGCTGTTGTCTCCAAAGTTGCCTCAATACCGAGTGCGAATCGATTTCAACGAACTCAATCGCATCAAGGAAAAAAATTCCGATGCGCAGCACCGCACCGCCGATAACTATGTCACTTCTCCTGAAGTAATTAGACCAGCTGAGCCACCAGCCAGCAACATGCGCTTGAGCGCTGATACCGAGGAGAAGAACACACCAACCGCTACGGCTCCGCCGCAGCAGCCATTCTCCCCGCCGGCACTGGCGTACAACTCGATGCCGCCGCTCTTACCGGAGCTCAACCTGCCGCCTACATTCTTGCCGCCTGAGCTGCCACCCAAAAAAGGCAAGCCGATAAGATTCGTCAAGACGACTTTGCAGGGCATCCCGATGTATCAAGCGATAATCGACCTGACCGATCCTCAGATGTTTATCAACGTGGAGTTAGCCAACCAGGCAACTCAAGCAAACTCGTCAGAGCAAAGTCATGGCGACGAGCCTTTCCCGTCATTCGTCAAAAGATCTCATGGCGCACTTGTCCAGAACGGAACTTTTTTCAGTAAGGACGATCAGAAGCGGGTCATGGGCAACATGGTGGCAGGAGGAAGGTATCTAAAATATAGTCAATGGGAAAACTATGGCACCACATTTGGCTTGAAGAAAAACAATCAACCGGAGATGATCACAGCCCGACTCGATGGGCAGCCGGATTGGAGCCAGCAGTGGTTCTCCATCACCTGTGGACCTAGGCTGGTACGTGCCGGTGCCGTTCAGGTTGATGCCGAAAGCGAAGGATTTCAGGACTCGCATGTGTTGGGAGTAGGCCCGCGATGCGCCCTGGGCTACTCCGCCGACAAAACAAAGCTGTACATGGTCACTTTTCTAAAAGGACTATCTCTGACCAAAGAAGCCGAGGTCATGAAGGCGATGGGCTGCCAGGAAGCGATGAATCTGGACGGCGGCGCATCGAAAGCGCTCGCCCACGACGGCAATATAGTAGTTCCTGCAAAACGCGCATTGACCAACTGCATCGTCGTTTACGACACTAATTTCCCAGCGCCCCGCGATCTAATCACCTCCTGGCGCGAGTTCCAAAAACGGCCGGACCAGATGATCTCTTATGAAAAGGAGTGCCGAAATGGCTCGGTTCGGAAGGTGTACTGACCGACAGTCCGGGAAAACCCTGGAGAAAATTGGCCGCCGTTTCAATACAATTTTCAGGCTGGGCTTCTCCCAGTCTTTACGATAACTTACCAAAACCTAGCTTCAATAGCGGCATGTAGCACAGCGGGGCATTGCCTCGTTGGTATACCTGCTCGTCCATCACATTTCATCCGGGAAGGAGGACAATCCATGTCACAAAGTGATACCTCAGTACCCGAGCCAGCGAATCAACAAGGCTCAACTAATCAAGATCAAGATCTGACCGGTCACGCGCAACCAGCATCTAATTGCGCCACTGTAAACGGTGCCTCTCGAAAGACAGATGCAGCCGGCAAGGCCGTAGAAGCAGCTCTGCACAATGACATAGTGACGCATGCTCGCAACAACGGATGCTGCAACTTGACGACAAGCTACATCCACGTCTATCACCATGCGACTGAATGTTGTGCATCACCGCAAGCAGTGCCTGGTATGACAGCTGCAAAACCAGAGGAAGTCCAGGCGCCGACCGACAACAAAGCGGACATTGCCGGAGGAGTCGGCCCTATCGCGCTGGTAAAACAGATCTTCGACAACTTCAAATTCGACTCACCATTAAAGGCAGCCTCGATACATCGACCGAAACAAGATCCACTCGAACAACAGACAAGCGAAACGAGCCAGGGTGATACGGCGCCCGAGGCTAACGGAAAAGACCCGGATCACTCCTCTGCCGGGTGGGATGATGAAGAAGACCTGGTACCGCCTCCACCACCGGTACGACGAATCTGGCAAGGATTCGAAGGAATCGCCGTAATGACATTTGCGGTGGCCACACCGATGTTGTTGACGGTTCTGAGCATGGCATCGTGTCCAAAGCGGATAACGCTAGTTATGCTCAACCACCCGGTAGAAACAATAGTCGAGCTCTTGCTGTTGCTGTCGATTCCGATAGCCAACTACCGTCTGTGGGCATCGCTCTGCAAGAACGACTTGAGATTCACATTGAGACGTGGATTGTTAGTCGGTGCATCGATCGCGATGTCATTGATTGTTACCGGTCTGTCCTTCGCCGCAATTCCTGCAGGCTATCAGGAGTTGCAGAATTCGATCGGAACTGACTTCACAACAGGCTTTTTCTTTATCGGGATGCAAGGTCTGACCTGCGCACTAATTGGTGCTTACCTGCTCAATAAGACGCGACTTAAAAGAGAGTTCGCAAGCAGCAGAGCGCGAGTGTTCGCTTACACTCTGGCCGGATTCTTGATCGGGCTTTTGGCGTTCACCGCCTCGGAAGCACGCTCCTGGTATGTACGTTCGGCCGAACAGCAGGCTATGTCATCAAGCGAATCGGAGCGAGCCAAAGGACTGGAGATTCTCCGTTCGCTCGATACGGAACGCGAGCTGCGCATGGAGACATCCGATGCGCGCGCCGCTGGAATATCCGGACTCTTCATTCCGGTTAAACACAGCGACATGGCGAAGCTATACTTCACTGTTTATGGAAAACCACTTGGGGACGAAAACAGCGCTGATTTCAGCAGCATGTCCGACGACTATTTGCAAAGGCACGTTGTCGGCAGCGCTGTGAAAGGGCTTGCCTTAGCTCGATCCGCCTTCAACGGTATGGTGAGTCCGAACGCACTAACCTCCACGATCAACTGGACGTTCGTATTCCGCAACGATACGGAAAATCCGCAAGAAGCCAGAGCCGAGTTGGCTTTGCCACCAGGAGCGGTGATTAACGGATTAACTGTCTGGAAAAACGGAGATGCATTGGATGCTTCGTTCGCAGCCGCCGGCAAGGCCGAGGGCGACGCCGAAATAAATTGGGTCGACGTCGGTCATGACAATCCGGCCATCATCACAGATCTTGGTCGCGGCAGGTATCTGTTCCACTGCTACCCAATACCTCATGATGAGCAGCTCAAGGTCAACATCACGGTGGTGACACCGTTGCAGTTGGAAGGGTTGGATTCGGGCACATTAACATTCCCCCGATTCATATCCACCAACTTCGATCTCGGCAATGAGCATGCCCTGCTCCTGGAGTCGCCGGACAAACTGTCGAGCCGCCAGGAAAACATCAAAGGCACCGCAGATCTCAAATCCCATTTCATCCTCTCCGGCAACCTGCAGCGCTCTCAACTCGAGCACACGCCGCTGGTGATCACAGCTCATCGCTCACCAGATCTGGTGGCGGTCGCTTCGCTGGACAAAATCGCCACCGACATGGAGCTGCAGCGCTGGAAAGCCGAAGAAGAGAAGCGCAAGCAAGAGGAGGAGGCCAAGAAAGATGACGATCACCAGGTTGTTCTCATGATCGACGGCAGTCGAGGAGTTAGACAGCAGATCGAAGATGTAAAAACAGTTCTAAATCGAGATAGACGCGCCAAGAAAGCGGCAAAACGGGTGCCACCAGGTCCGCGTTACGCTGTACGCACCATTTCCGAAGTGATAACCAAGGCACCAAAACGGCTGATCGTTGTCCTGGATGGATCAGAATCGATCAAAGAGCACTTACCCAAGGTAAAGGAGGCACTCAGCGCCGTGCCAGATTCGGTACCGGTCTCGCTGTGTGTCGCATCGAAGGAATCGAGGCTGCTCGAGATGCCGACGAAACTAAAGGAAGCCATGCCAAAACTCGATAAGGTAGTTTTCGCCGGTGGACAGGATAACCTCAAGTCGGTCGTAACGGCAGCCGAAATGGCTGGCGAGACCGAAGGAGGAGCTGTGCTCTGGATACATGGTCCTCAACCAGGATTGAACAAAGACATCTACATCATGTCACCGTTCAGAGCTCATCCGGCATTCTTCGAGTTGTCGCTCGACACGAGTTGCACCGACACTCTCGAGTATTTCAAGAATCATGCCGAAGTCGGTCCATTTGCTCCGATTCCGCGAACCAACAAGTTGGCCGCAGATCTCAACGACTTCTTCAGCAAGTGGCAAGCCGGACGCCGTGAATTCGTCGTGAAATACTCGCTTCAGGACAAACTTGCCAAAGGCACCACCTTGCTTGCCGGAAGAGAAAAAGGAGAATTGCTGATCCTCAACGCACGCAATCAAGTGGACAACTTCCTGCACAACAAACAGCCCAGCAAAGCCGCGAGAATTGCCGTATCTTATCAATTCGTCTCGCCAGCCAGCTGTGTCGCTGTCATCGATAATACCGGCAGCCAATCGGCCCCTGTACTTCAGGGAGCGACCAACGGCACGATTGGACCCCAGGGAGCCGACGCCACCATCATAATGGGCGTCAACACTGCAGGTACGGTGAGAGTCAACAATCTTGCCAATCTCGAAGCATTGCTCAATATTATCTGCAACATGATCGAGATGGCTGCCTTGGTGCTCGGTGCTGTGATCATCTCGCACGGACTATTCATCCGGGGCACTGTGACGAACTTCCTGGGATTGAGGGCGAGCTTCACTCCAGGAATGCGGCTCGCGCTCGGCGCGATCATAGTGACAACCGGTTTCACGGTACCGGGATTGGTGAATTGGTTCGTCGCTTCGGCACGAGACGCGAATCTGTTTTCCTAACCAGCACAACGTTCTTAAATCGAACACCAGAGGAAGACGGTATGGAGAGATCCATACCGTCTCTTTTTTCCACGTTCCACGTTTAAACAGATAAGGTTCTCTGGTGGAAAATACATTGCAGAGCAAAGAGAGTTTTGATTATTGCATTATTGAATGCATCGGTATTAGCATCTGGATGACATAATCTCATCGTTCAAAGCAAGGCAACTCTGGCAATTTCTTGAGCACATCTTCGGTCACGATCCGTCATGCCATCGCCTCCGCATAGCGCCTTTTAACTTCCTGATATAATCGTCGTTTGCAATTACTTCCGGGATTCCAGAAAGTGGGTCTTGAAAAACTGTTCCAAATTCAAGAGCGCGGGTCATCCGTAAAAACTGAGATTGTCGGCGGTTTGACGACCTTTTTGACGATGGCTTACATTATTGTAGTCAATCCTGCCATATTGGCATTTGCCGGCTTCCCGGAGGGTCCAACCACAGTCGCGACTATTCTAGTTGCTACGTTGGGCTCTCTTCTCATGGGCTTCTATGCCAACAGACCGATCGCAGTCGCGCCTTACATGGGAGAGAACGCATTCATCGCCTTTGGACTGGCAGCCATGGGTATAGGTTGGCAGCAACGGTTAGGTGCTGTATTTTTGAGTGGAGTAGCTTTTCTAGGTTTGTCGCTTTTTCGACTGCGCCCATGGCTCGCCAATTCAATCTCCTCCAGTTTGAAACACAGTTTTGCTGCAGGCATAGGTCTATTTCTCACCTTCATCGGTCTATATCAGGTAGGTATCGTCACCAGTGGCGCCAGGGGGATGAACGTAGAAGCGCTCCTCGTAAAAGGTACGACTTCGCTTGGCGCACCGCCGGTGCCACTAAAGATCGGAGACTGGCACGACCCGAAGGTGCTTCTTGCGATAGGCGGCTTTGTCTTGATCTGCGCACTGCTCGAGCGCCGTGTAAAAGGCGCCATACTAATTGGCATTGTCGCAACGGCAATCACAGGCATCTTGCTTGGATTCGGTGAGATGCCTCAAGGTTTTTTCGGCATGCCGTTCGAGGGTGAGTACAGTCTCGAGCCCATTTTTTTGAAACTAGACATAGCGAGCGCTCTTCAGGTGAGTTTTCTGCCTATCCTCGTGACTCTCTTTCTCATGAGCTTTCTTGATACCCTGGCGACATTGATCGGAGTTGGCGCGGCCGGCAATATGCTTGACGAGAACGGCAATTTCAAGGAAATAGAAAAACCGATGATCGTAGATGCAGCATCGTGCATCATGAGCTCGCTCATCGGAACCTCGACAAGCGGCGCATATATTGAATCGGCGGCAGGGATACGGGAAGGAGCACGGACCGGTCTATCGGCGATAGTCACCGGAGTCCTATTCTTCGCATCGTTATTTTTCCTGCCGCTTGTTACACCGTTTCAAAAATTGTCGTACGCATATGCACCGGCATTGATGGCGGTCGGTTTGTTGATGCTGGGCTCCCTGAAAAAGATTGAGATGGACGACCTCACCGAAGCTGTCCCGGCTATCGCTACAATAGCGCTGATGATTTTCACCTACAACACAGCTAATGGGCTTACGGCGGGCCTCGTATTGTACGTGGTAATGAAGATAGTTGCCGGGCGATGGAAAGAGCTCAATTCCGGCTCTTACGTTTTGGCCGGCATGTGCATGATCTATTTCCTTTTTGGATTACCGCATTAGGACAAGGTCTTCAGGTAATCGATTAATTGATTGCTCATCGGCGATGCCTTCTTGCTACTTTCATCAATCTGAACAATTACCGACTCGGACGTTGAGCAGCATGTGTCATTTTTAAAAATCGCCTGGGCAACGGTGACAGACGAGGTTCCTATCTTCAGGATGCGCGAACCGATCTCTACTGTTCCTGGAAAGTTAATCTCGTTAAGATAATCGAGAGACATTCTTACTATGACGAAACTCTTATCGGGTCCGGCGATACATCGATCGCCATCGAACAAGAAAGCGACTCGACCGGACTCGAAAAATGTAGAATATACCGCATTATTGACGTGCCCCTGTCGATCTGTGTCACCATAGCGGATGGTGACCGAAGTCCAGTGCTTGTAGTCCTGCGCCGATGTATCTGCGACCGTTGTTTTCTGCTTCTGCTCAGACATAGATGGACTCCAATGCGTTATCAAGAAAGCCATAACGAACTCGGGATAACCTTAGCATTATAGTGAAATTGCATTTTCACGCATACTTCACGTTCCATTCACAATTACTTCACGATGAACTCATAAACTGAGAATTCTTTCCACGCTCTCGGGGGTCCTCATTATGCAAGATGGGCTCTACATCAAGTCGGTTTCGCTTCCTCTGGGATTCTCAGAATCGGTAACCTTATGCAAATCCTACCTTACCAAGCTTGAATTCGTAGTCTTGCAACTGGGTGCAAAGCAGCTTATAGGACTCAGGCAAGAAGACAGCACCAAAGTTATCATGCGGCTCGAGGGTGTCTCGGACATGGAGACGCAAGTATCTCTTGCGAAGTTGGGTGAAGGTCAACATTTCGCGCCTGCTGGTTACTGATCAGGTATTAGACTTGGAAGACGTAGCGGCAAGAACGCCTGCCACCATGGACGCCACCGCTAGAACCATCAAGGAACCGGCGAAGTCGTGACTTTCCTGCTTTACCAGTCCGACCAGATATGGTCCGGCAAAACCGCCAAGATTTCCGACCGAATTGATTACGGCAATTCCCGTAGGCTGATATGGCACGGCAAGGTTGGCTCGTGTAAGGGCCCAGAATGTGCCGACTGCACCCCAGATACCGAAAGCAGCCAGACACAATCCTGTCAGTTTAAGCCATGAGTAGGGCGCCCAACAGGCAAGCGCCAGCCCAGCAACGGTAAAGCCGCTGGCACTAGCCAGGTGATAACGACGTTCTCCAGTTCGATCCGAATGACCGGCGAGTACCTGCATGCCTACCGCTTGAAACACTGCTGGTATCGCTGATAGTAGCGCCGTCATGATATTGTCGATCGAACCAAATCCTTTGATAATCTGGGGAAGCCAGAGTTGAAAGCCATACATTGTCACGGCAAGCGCGAAATACAACGTTGCGAAACGCCAGACAACAAGCTGTTTGAGCGTGGAAAAAAATCCAGCCTCAGAGGATGTCGATTCGGTCTGCCCAGTCGCCGGCTTTTCGTGAGCCAGCATAGCGGCTAGCTTTTGCTTTTCGGCGTCGTTAAGCCACGTCGCGGTAGTGGGGTGGTCAGGGAGCACAAAAAGAACGATTATCCCGAGTATCACAGCGGGAAGTCCCGTGACGATGAATAGCCACATCCACCCAGCCAAACCGAACATCTGGAATCCGAGAGCCCAGGTGGCAACAGCGCTACCAAGAACGCCGGCAACAGGAATAGCGGTCATGAAGCGCGCGACAGCTGCACCAAAATACTTTGAAGGAAACCAGTATGTGAGATACAAGATCATCCCGGGAAAAAAACCGGACTCCGCAATTCCAAGAACGAATCGCAGAATGTAAAACTGGTTCGCGTCCTTCACCAGGAACATCGCCACCGTTATCAGGCCCCATACAATCATGATCGACGACACCAATCGTCGCGGCCCGATTTTGGCAATGACGAGATTGCTAGGTATGCCAAACAGACAATAGCCGAAGAAAAATATTCCAGCTCCCATACCGAACTGTTCATCTGAAAGATGCAGATCGGGTTTCATTTGCAAAGCCGCAAATGAAATATTGATCCGGTCCAGGTATGACATTACATACAATACCAACATGAATGGTATCAAACGCAAAGTTACCTTCTGAATAAGTTGATCGTCGGACGTGACTCCGTCAGTATTTTTGTCGAGCAATTTTCACCCTGGATGGACTATGTGAAATGCCAGAGACATACAATAACAGACTCCTTGGTTAAAGAGGCAAGGTGCCTAAGCCAAACAGTCTCATTCGTCAAGTGGTCAGAGTGTGCGCTTAAGGAAGCATGTCAACCGATATCGGTCTACATTCTCGCACTAGCCGATGGACCTTCGTCGATCCCGCCCAAGCTCGACCTGCCCGGATTCAGTCACGATCTGGCATTAACGTAAGCGGCATGTTTAGAGCGAAAGGGAGAACTGGAGATGAACATTAGCGGGTTCGAGTTTCGATTGGGGGAGTTACT
>CAZISK010000092.1:0-13960 GCA_964541355.1 uncultured Candidatus Obscuribacterales bacterium | reverse complement strand
CATCTTTTCTTTCTGGGGCGATTCCATTCCGAGAATGAGCATGTGCTCGGCGAGCCAGCCCTCCTCGCGTGCCATTGTGGAGGCGATCCTGAGAGCAAAGCATTTTTTGCCGAGAAGCGCGTTGCCACCGTAGCCGGAGCCGTAGGACCAGATCTCACGTGTCTCAGGGAAATGGACGATATATTTAGTCTGGTTGCAGGGCCAGACAGCATCCTTCTCGCCGGGGGCTAGCGGTGCGCCGACGGAATGCAAGCACGGAACGAAATTGCCGTCTTTACCCAGCGCTTCGATCACTTGTTTGCCCATGTGAGTCATGATTCGCATGCTCACCACCACATATGGTGAGTCTGTGATTTCGATGCCGACATGGGACAGGGGCGAACCTATCGGTCCCATGCTGAACGGAACGACATACATGGTTCGACCACGCATCGATCCTTCAAAAAGACTGGTGAGAATCGTCTTCATTTCAGCCGGTGCCATCCAGTTGTTGCTGGGACCGGAATCTTCGATGTTGGTTGTGCACACGAAGGTCTTATCTTCGACTCTGGCGACATCAGAGGCATCGGAGCGAGCTAGAAAACTATTTGGCCGCTTTTCGGGATTGAGCTTGATGAGCTTTCCTTGTGCCACCATCTCCGCACACAAGCGGTCATACTCCTGTTGCGTACCATCACAGAAGTAGATTGATTCGGGCTGGGTGAGAGTAGCTACCTCCAGCACCCACTTCATCAGCCTATCGTGTTTGATTTCGTAGTTGCTGAAAGTCGAGCCAACCAGACCTGATGTGACCGTCGATTGCATCATAAGCACCCGCCTTTTGAGAAAACGTAGTTGGATAAGTGTAACTTCTCGAAACAAAAACCCTGAAGTTATACCTGCTAAACTTAATTTTCTGGAGCGAGTCGCCTGATGAACCGCATCCGCTAAAGCTCACCGGTGTAGCGTTTTGATGCTCTCGTTCGAGGGTCGCATGAAGCGGCTCGCCATGTCGGTTGAAATCTATCTAATATGCAGTTGTACTAATGGAACATATCTGGACGCCCTGGCGATATACCTACATTACAAATGTCGATCGCACACCCGGCTGCGTGTTTTGCAATCTGCTCGCCAACAGCCTGGAAGATCGAAACAACCTCATTCTCTTTCGAGGCCAACTCAATTTTATTGTTCTGAATCTTTATCCATACACGAGCGGGCACCTGATGGTTATTCCGTATCAGCACGAGGCTTCGCTGGCAAAACTGGATGAGCCGACCACGACGGAATTGATGTATCTGACGAAACGAACGGAGTTGGCTATTCAGGAAGAGTACAGACCGGAAGGTTTCAATATCGGCCTCAACCTGGGTCGTTCAGCTGGAGCCGGAGTGAAGGAGCATCTTCACCTTCATGTCGTTCCGCGTTGGACCGGTGACGCCAACTTTATGACCTCCATCGGCGAGACCAGGACGCTTCCGGAAGATCTGGGCACCACCTATGAAAGACTTGCCAAATACTTCTCCCATGACTGAGTTGTCGTTATCCGAAAAGATAAGGTATGCCAGACACATCATTCTTCCTGACGTAGGCGAGACGGGACAACTAAAACTGAAGAGCGCTCGGGTGCTGGTAGTTGGTGCCGGAGGGCTGGGTTCTCCCGTGTCACTTTATCTTGCATCTGCAGGAGTCGGGAAGCTCGGGATTGTGGATTTTGACGACGTAGAACTAACTAATCTTCAGCGACAGATTTTGTACGGCGTAGACGATCTGAAAAAATCCAAAGCCGATACGGCCGGAGAAAAGCTGTTGTCCCTCAATCCTGAGATCAACATCATCTGCCACAAGCTGCGATTGAGCGCGGACAACGTGATGTCTTTGTTCGCCGATTACGACATCATTGTAGATGGAACCGACAACTTCTCGACTCGCTACCTGGTCAACGATGCCTGCGTGCTGTCAGGAAAGCCCAATGTCTATGGATCCATCTATCGATTCGAAGGACAGTTGAGCGTATTCTCCTGTTCTAATGGTCCTTGCTATCGATGCCTTTTCCCATTGCCGCCTTCCGGAGATGCCGTCCCAAACTGCGCTGAAGGAGGAGTGCTCGGGGTCCTCGCCGGTGTAGTCGGGTGTCTGCAGGCGACGGAAGTTATTAAACTTATCATTCGCGAGGGACAACCACTTGTTGGTAAACTGCTGCTCTACAACGCTCTTGAAATGGAGTTTCGAAAGTTGAATATCAAACGCAAAGACGACTGTCCCTCGTGCGGCACCAACCCGACTATAACCAAACCGGTCGATCAAGATGCGGTGTGCCAGACCGCAAGCACCGTATCCGGTGGCGCGCCGCTGGCTTCGGAAGTGGAACCACGAGTGGTGGCGGATATTCTAAAGAACGATTCCGGGCGGCTGGTGCTGCTCGACGTACGTAACTACAACGAAGTAGATTTGTGCACTATCAGAGGCTCCGTGCACATACCGCTTTCAGAGTTGCCTGATCGCCTAAGTGAGCTCGACTCGTCTGTGGAAATGGTAGTCTATTGTCGATCAGGCGTTCGCAGCAAGATGGCCATCGACATACTGAAGCAGTCCGGGTTCGGCAAGTTGTGCAATCTGAAGGGCGGAATTCTGGCGTGGTCGGACCAGGTTGATTCGACCATCCCTAAGTATTAACCGCCGCTCAGCGCACAGATGATGTGCACGACATCCTGTTCGGACACGGCGCTATTGAGATCGTGAGCCTCGTCTTCGTTGATGAACAGCTTTATGTGTTCGTTCGACGATTTCAAGACAAATGCACCTTTCCTGGTTCCGACCAGGATGCCGACCGATTTTTTCGACTTGGTTTTCGTCTTGTTCTCCATTGCGTGTTCCTTCCAAAGTCAAGCTATGTTGGCAACTGTGCCTGTTTTAAGGCGTTTAATGATAGCACTCCCAAATTGATCGCTCTAAATCATGCGATCAAGTGATAGGCAAAGGGCTATTTTGGGGCATAATCAAGAATGGAGCGCCAGTATTTTCTGGCATTGGATGGGAACCCAGGAGACCAGGCATGTATTCATCGGGACGCTTTTTCAATTTTGGCGACTCGTCTAGACCGCCAGGGACGGTCTACGAGGCGTTTCGAAATGGAGGACCGAAGGTCAGACGAAAGCTAGCTGAGAATCCGTCCACGCCGGAAGATGTGTTATTCGCACTCGCGATGGATGCTGATCCGACGGTACGCGGCAGCCTCGCTAAGAATCGGTCGGTGCCACTTGCCATTTTAGAACAGCTTGTCATTGACAATGATGTCTCCGTCCGGATGAAGCTTGCCGAAGAGAGCGCTCTTCCGGCCCACATTTTGCGCCGGCTCTGTGAGGATTTCGAGCCCCAGGTCCAGATCCAGGCGCAGGCCACCCTTGAGGGGGTGACGTTCGAAAAGCAGCTCAAAAGCGAAGGATTTGTTCGCCAGGAGGGCAATACCGCACGCCTAGGCGAGCTCCTCATTGTCGCCGGAGTCGTGAGCGAGGACACAATCACCAAATCTCTTGATACCTGCCAGGTGGAGCAGTTGCCGTTAGGGCGAATTCTTGTGAGGGAAAATCGGGTCGATTCGGACATTGTGATTCGCGCCTTGAAGCTGCAGTCGCTGGTTCGTAATGGCAAAATCACTCTAGACTCGGCGGTAGAGAAGCTGGCGCGGGCTCGCAGACTCACGCCCAGAGAGATGCAATTGGGTCAGTAGCAACGGCTGAATTCGAACGAACTCGTTTTTCAAAGCCTAGTCCAGGGCGTGAATTACTTCTGTTGCCTTCATCAGTGGCGCGAGCTCTTCGTGACGCAATATATATCCGTGGTTGCCAATCGCTTTGGCAAAAACATTGCTGATACGCTCGTCGTAGACGATTAGCCCTTTCAGCTTCTCCAGTATTTGATGGTGGGACAGTTTGTATGGAATGTGGTCTTTGCGCGATACGTACATGACGTAATAAGGCTGTGCCGAGAAGCGCCGGCAGCTGCCGTCGACCAACAGCTCCGCCCAGAGGCGATAACAGTCAAAATCGTAGGCGTAGTTGAACATGTCCAGGGTCAAACCGCCTGGAGGTCTCATGTTAACCTCGAGCGGCGTGATGGTGCCGTCGTTATCGAAAAACTCGAAATGAAAAAATCGTTCTCGAACGTCGAATGCTTTAAGGATCGTCATTCCCATGGTTTTAACCTTGGGAGCGATTGTTCGCTCATTCCAGTAAAAGACGTGAGCATCGTCGTTGACGACATCCATGACTCCACCGCTATAGCGATGTGATGTTGAAAAAACTAAATCACCGTCTCGGTCGACCAGTCCGTCAAACGTGACGATCTGTCCGTCGACGAACTCTTCTACTATGTAGTCATCGGGGCTCTTTGATTGAAAAAACTGCCGGATTGACGCTTCATCAGCGATCCTGTAGGTCGAGGAGGCACCAACTCCGATATCAGGTTTGGCAACTACAGGATAACCAACTTCTGAGATGAACTGTTTCAGCTCCTCTTCCGATCTGCAGATTCGCCCTCTTGCAACGTCCAGACCGGCTTTTCGAAAAACGCCTTTCATCTCTGTCTTGCGTTTAATTTTGTAGATCTGATCGGTGTTGATTCCAAAAATGTTGAAATCGGATCTGAGCTTGGCTTCGGTTTCCAGCCAGTATTCGTTCTGCGAGTCGAGACGGTCTATTTTGCCGTAGTTATAAGTGAAGTAACCTACGCCCCGCAATACGTTGTCATAGTTGTGCATATCCAGCACATTGAAGTAGTCGGTCAGATTCGCGCGCACATCTGCGCCTATCGATTCGACAGAGACATCAGCCAATCCGAGCACGTTGGCGCCCAATGCCTTTAAGTGTCTCGTGAAGTGCCGGAAGTTGGTAGGGAAGTGTGGAGAAAGAAAGACTACATTCATTGAAAACTCCAAACCAGATCACGTTTCCAGGATTTTTCGAGGACTGCGTTATCCCTCTGATGCATGGTCCATCATATACTGAAGAGTCGGATATGCTCGTTTGATAGAAAATTCATCAAGAAGCTGATAGGCGATTAAACATGTATCCTTTTAGGCGTAGGGCTTCGCTCAGCGCAAATTCTAGACGGCAAAATAAATGAACGAGAAGGTAACACAACATTCGGACGGACGAGTCGAGATTGTCGATCCATCCGGTCTTCTGGACAGCCCACTATATAACCATGACCTGGCGCCGGTTCCGATAGCTAATCGTAATTGGAGTTCTTATAACTTTGGTGCTTTGTGGATGAGTATGTCCGCTTGTATTCCAACGTATATGCTCGCCTCGGGGTTGATTGCAGAGGGTATGAGCTGGTGGCAAGCGCTGTTTACCATCTTCTTAGGCAATGTGATTGTTCTTGTTCCGATCTTGCTGAACTCTCATCCGGGCACCAAATACGGTATCCCTTTTCCGGTGTTTGCGCGCGCCGCTTACGGTACCTGGGGCTCGAATCTGCCTGCTTTGATGCGGGCTGCGGTAGCTTGCGGATGGTTTGGGATACAGGCCTGGATCGGCGGTCAAGCGGTCAATGTTCTTTTCTCCACGGTGATACCGGGATGGAGCAGTATGTCGACGGATGTCGGCGGATATCCGCTCTGTGCCTGGATCTCATTTGCATTGTTCTGGTCCTTGAATGTACTGGTGATCTTTCGCGGGATGGATCTGGTCAGGAAATTGGCTGGTCTGTCGGCGCCGTTCGTTTTCGTAATGACGGCATCGCTCGTGTTTTGGTGCGTGCAACGCGCCAGCGGGCTAGGTCATATTTTGTCCCAGCCTGCAAAATTGAATGACATGGCTACGTTTCTGCCGAAGTTTATTCCATCACTGACAGCCATGATCGGTTACTGGGCGACTCTGTCCCTCAACATGCCGGACTTCACCAGGTTCGGACGGAGCCAGAAAGAACAGACGATCGGTCAGATTGTGGCTCTACCGCTTGCAATGACGCTGTATGCCGGTATGGGCGTTTTGATCACCTCGGCGGCGATCATTATTTATCCTAACGCTCCAATGTCGGATCTCTGGGATCCAGTCAAGCTGGTCAGCCGATTTGAAGAGCCCTGGCTTATCGCGATTTCAATGTTTACGATCGCGCTTGCCACTCTTTGCGTAAATACGGCTGCAAATGTCGTTTCCCCTGCCAACGACTTTGCCAATGCCTTTCCTCGCTGGATATCCTTTCGTAAGGGCGGGCTGATTACCGGTTTGTTCGGCATCCTCATGCAGCCATGGCGCCTGCTTTCTGATGCGTCAGCGTACATTTTTACGTGGTTGCAGGGCTACTCCGGCGGATTGGGTTCCATCGCTGGAATTCTTATCGTCGACTATTGGATTGTGAGGAGTCGCAATCTTGTCCTCAAAGACCTTTATTTAGAAAACGGATGTTACAGATACAAGAACGGCTGGAACTGGAAGGCGGTTGCTGCAACGATTTTAGGCTGCCTTGCCGCCTGGATCGGCGCGTTTGTGCCGGCCATGGCGATGTTTTATCAATACGCCTGGTTCGTGGGGTTTGGTGTTTCGGCTCTGAGCTATTACCTTTTGATGATGGGCGACAAAGGTATTTCAAAGGAAAAGAGCGATGCTTGACGTCCGGCAGTAATACACTTGTCATCCGTGTCTGATGCTTCTGGATATACGGCTTGCCATCAAATGAAATGGTAAAGACAGGTAATCAAAGTTTTATATGGCTGCTTTTGGCGTTTGTTGTTGCTTTCCATGCAAAGAGATTGGCAACGGTTGCCAAGTGTCACAAGAAGCGGACCAGCATTCGATGCTAAACTCTTTGCTACGATAAACTTGATATGATTTATCGGAACGACCCAGATGAATATCAAGCACCGCAGAATATGCGAGAATGACTGACTCTGGGGAGATCTAAAGAAACCCACACTCGCGTTGATGAAAATTCTAGACAAAGCGAAACCAGAATCGACGGACTCGTCCAGGTCTGCTGCGGACAGTCATGAGCAGGACGACGACTTCTTTGTGTCGGCGCCTGAGTTCAAGCCGCTCGGCAAAAGTCCTAAGAAAGCGCTTCTTCTCTCTCTCTTGCCTGGCACAGGGCATATCTATGTTGGTCAAACCCTGTCTGGTCTTGTCTTTCTAGTTTCCGCTGCTTTGAGCCTCTTTATTGTCGGCGCCGCCTGTCTCGGTGTGGCGGCTCTGAACGGTTTGCAGGGTATGGCTCAAAGTCTGCATCTCACCTACAACAACGACTTTGGCGATCTGCTCGGCGCCGTCAGTCTGAGTCACCCAGCGGTGGTTTCATTTGCGGTCCTTTATCTCGTTTTTGTGGCATACGTCGCGCAGGACGCTTACATATTTGCAACCAGAGGCAACAGTCCTCTATACCCTCCTTCCCGTGGGGTTCGATTTGCTCCGGTATTCGGAGGGTCTTATCTGGCTCACTGTGCCTTCCTCTTGCTTTTGCTCGGCATGGCCTTTTTCGTGGCAAGTAAAAAGCCGCCGGAACAGGTGACCGTTATCGATCTTGTCTTGGACAAACCGGTCGAGCCTCCTCCGCCCGAAGAAAAACCAGCGCCAGAGCCGCCCAAGCCAAGACTGGCTCCGAAAATTACTCCCAAGCAGGAGCGTCCTCGACCGGTAGAGAAAGTCAACAAGCCGACACCGCAGCCGGTGGTAACACCACCTGTAGTGCCAGATACTCCAGTTCCGGTTGCAGCGGTGCCTCCAGCCCCGACGTCCGCGCCGGCGGACTCGTCACCAGGTACAGGTACCGGCGACCCGTCAGCTTCCGGGGTCGGTGAGCCGTCCGAAGGTGGTGGCGGTGGAGACGGAGAAGAAGCCGACTTCAGCGGCTATCTTGCCGATATGGAAAAACGTATTCGCAAGGCCTGGTTCCCGCCTCGCGGAAATGAGAACGCTAAGATCGTGGTTGCGTTCAAGCTGAACAGTGCAGGTAAAGTGTCTTCCGTGCGATTGAAAACTTCGTCTGGACTCATGATTGCCGACACGGCTGCGACCGATGCGATTAAGAACGCCGGGCCCTTCGGTTCCCTTCCGAAAGGCGCTCCGGATAAGGTCGACATTGTTTTCACCTTTGATTACACAGTATTCAATGGTGGCGGCAAGGCTCTGGTTAAGTAGAATTTGACCGTCATCGATGATGCTCGATGCCGGCAAGACGCCGGCGCTTGTAGGCATCCGCCTTTCGAGAGTTCCTCTCTTCGTCGAGGTTCCGATGAGGGCGACGCATGGCTGTAAGGGCGATTTATGAAGCGTCGCCCTTAGGATAGGAATGAGCTTGCTCATCTCTTGAGGGGCATCGTCAAAGAGGGAAGCTCGCGGACAACATCACTTTGAAGAACGGCGATGATCGAGTGTCAGATGCTGTTGCAGCTCAGTCGCTTTGTTTTTCGATCAGTTCGCGAATACGCTCGAGCCGAGGCGGCAATGTATCGCGTCCGAGCTTGTGAGAAAGCCAGGTCGTGGCGTTAACCGCAGCTGTAGCCGTGAAAAGCTTGGGACGATCTTTGAACATGTGGTACCAGTAACTCATTCGAAAGGCTAACGATCTTTGATACAAAAGATCGTAAATCATTTTATCGAATGCTTTCAGTAAAACCTCGGAGCGGGGCAATAGTGATTCGCTCTCCTTCCTGAACAAGGCAGTTCCTCGTTTGAACTCGAAGTTTGCGGCGGCGTACTGGTAAAGCTCAACAGTTTTTGCTGCCGTGATCTTTCTGTCGTAGAGCTCAACCGCTCGCGCTCTAGCTTTTTGTCCGTAAGATTTGCGTTTGGAATCGTTGTTGAGTAGTTCGACCAGGGCGTCTGTTAGCGCCTTCACGTCCTGGGGTGGGACGATGGTTCCCGATTCACCATTGACGACATATTCTTTCATGCCACCAGCAGAGGTGCCAACCAGTGCGGTCCCGGATGAGATCGCTTCTAAACAGGTGAGTGGAGCATTGTCGTAAAGGGAGGGCAATACAAATATGTCTGCCGAGCGAAAGTAATCCGGCATGGAAGCATGCGGGACGGCGCCGGTAAAGATTACGTGTTCGCTCGAGCCGTTCTTCTCGAGCTCCTTCTTCAATTCCGCAAGGACGGATTTTTGACCGCGAGCTGTTTTTGTATCGTTGCCAACGAAGTAGAATTTGACCGCGGGAGAACGTTTGACCACCTCTGGTATCGCTCTCACTAGTTGGTAGACGCCTTTACGTTCTTCCAGTCGTCCGACGAATATCACCTTAAGGTGCTTGTCGTCAGTGAGCGCCCTCGGACCCTCAGGCGAAAATCGATCTGTATCTATCAGTCCTCTGATCACAACCATTTCGTCCGGTCGAAAACCGATGGCACCGCTTACATAGTTGCCCAGGTCTTCACTCGGGCTTGTGACGATGTCTGCGTTGAGCAGCGTGAGTTGCTCCAGCAAAGCGAGGAATTGGTGGTCAAAGGCGTCGTCGATCAGGTGAAGTTTGTCATCGATGAACTTGAAATGTGGGGTGTAAAGCCGGACTACAAGAGGGCATTCCTTCGACAATGACAGGAAAAGACCCTCGCCGAACATCTCGGGGACCTCCACCACATCGAAACGTCGCTTTGCGTTTAACTCGAGAAACTTTGTATTTAACGCCCACAGCGCTTTCAATAAGCTGTGACTATAAGGCATTACCGAAAGGAGCATCTGGTATCTGTCCAGGGAGTCATCTACAGCGACACGATGGATTGGAACGCCCTTGTAATCGATAACCGAGTCAGTTGAGTCCTTAGACAGTGATATAACTTCGACTTCCTGACCAATTTCTTTTAGCCCCAGAGCCAGATCGTGCACAAAGGTGCCGATCCCGCCCCAGCCGGTATCCGGTGGAAATTCTCTGGAAATAAGACAGATTCTCATAACAGGGATAGTTTAGCGAAAATTGGCGCCTGGTTTGGCTATCGACCATGGGAATTTTCTCACTTGGCCTATCGTTTGGACGCAAGATCCAAATGAATATGGTTTGATAGAGGCACCGCCAAATGAGGAAGCTTATGAGCAAGAATGCTTTGGATACGCTGGTGCTTCTGGCTCGCGGTTTCTTTCTCGTTTTTCGGTCCAGTCCGCTCATGACGACATTGGTCGTTCTGACCGGATTCCTCTGTGCTCTGGAGCCGATTGTTCACCTGTGGATCATGAAGCTCTTGATCGACAGGTTAACAAAGCTTGCGACTACCGGCTCAATGTTCGAGCTCTTGTTTCGGGCCGGTGAGTTCGTCGCTATCGTTATTCTCTTGGGCTCGCAACTGGGTTTATGGATTGGCTCCAGGTTGCTCAACGCGATAGAGAATTACTGTTCAACCAAGGCTCGGCTCAATTTCGAGCTTTATGTGCAAACCGCGATTATGCGTAAATGCAGCGAGCTCGATCTCGCTTTTTTCGAAAATTCGGCGAATCTCGACTCTCTGGACAAGGCCATGAGAGGTTCGATGATGAGTGCGTGGAACCTTGTCTATATGTTGTTCTCCATGATCAACTCAGCCTTCACTATGGTGGGCTACTTGGCCGTTCTGTTCATGCTGCATTGGTTGGCACCACTAGTGGTGATAGTGATCAGCGCACCACAGATGGTATCAAGTGCGCACTTCTCGAGAAAACATTGGAAGGTCTTCAGCGACAACTCGCCAGAATCGCGATTGCGAAGCTACCTTTCCTGGATTATGGGAGACAAGAGCTACGCCAAAGAGATAAAGCTGTTCGGTTTGTCCAACTACATTATCGAGCGCTATCGACACTTCAGTAAAAAGTTTTTTGATCTCGAACTCGAGACCGAGAGACTCTCCCACATCGTAAACTTCGTACTGGGCAGTTTCAGTAGCTTTGGCATGATCGGGATATGGACTTACGTGGTTGCGAAAACCTGTCTTCGTTTGATCTCAGTTGGCGATGCTTATCTTTACCTCGGAGCAGCAGACAGTTCACGTAGATATCTGCTCAACTTCTTTTGGACGGGCGGACGACTCTACGAGCAAATTCTATATCTATCCGACCTGTTCTACCTTCTCGATCGCAAACCTGAGACTGTCGAGGGTGCATTGACTGGCATGTCCGGACCGGGCTCGCCACGCTGTGGAACATTGCCCGCGCCCATCAAGCTACAACATGGAATCGAACTGAGGAATGTCAGCTTTAGTTATCCCGGCAACGCTGCGCAGGTGCTCTCAGATCTATGTTTGTTTATACCAGCGGGCTCGACTGTCGCTATCGTGGGCAAGAACGGCGCTGGAAAGTCCACGTTGGTGAAGCTTTTGGTCCGACTGTACGATGCGGGGGAAGGGGAGGTACTTATTGATGGGCGAAGCATCAGAGAGTACGACCTGGATAGCTTGAGGAAAATGTATTCCATCGTATTCCAGGATTTTGTAACCTACTATCTCACGCTGAGAGAAAACATCGGATTTGGCGATATCGAGAGGGTTCACGATTCCGCTCAAGTGATGTGGGCTGCTCAAAAAGCAGGTGCGGCTTCTATCGTCGACAAATTACCGCTAGGCTATGAGACTTATCTGGCCAGGCAGTATGGCGTTAACGAGGGAGCCGATCTCTCCGGCGGCGAATGGCAAAAGGTGGCGCTGGCCCGCGCTTTTATGCGTGAAGCACCAGTCGTGATACTGGATGAACCGACAGCTTCTCTCGATGCGTTTGCCGAAGCCGAGCTATATCAGTCCCTGGAAGAGTTGACTCAGGGCAAACTTTCCGTGATTATCTCGCACCGTTTTTCCACGGTGAAGGTGGCAAAACTCATCATTGTTCTTGATGAAGGCAAAGTTGTCGAGTCTGGTTCGCACCAGGAGCTGCTTGAACGAGGCGGACTTTATGCAGAGATGTATGCGCAGCAGGCAGACCGGTATAAGTAAATCGGAATTTTACTTTGTACTTCGAGACTCCTGCCTCTGGTGGAAGCGCTGTCAACTGCTACTGTTTCACATAAGAAATGATCGATTGGGTAAAATTCCATGCAGTGCACGTAGGGCCGGTGCCATGCGCCGCCCGGGCGATGCAAGGCATCGCCCCTACACGAAACCAATCAATCAAATTTATTGTGTAAATGTACTAGTGGGAGACCATTGGCTCAGCATCAGCGGCACTGTTTTTCGCGGAAGGGTCGTTCACTCGAATGACCAACAATGCAGCGATGAGAAGACAGACCCCTCCCATCATGACGACGAATAGAGGATCGTTGTGAAAGACGTTTTTGACTAGTGGTTGAAAACAGAGGGAGGCAATAATTTCGGGAATGACTATGAAGAAATTGAAGACGCCCATGAATACGCCCATGCGGTTAGCCGGTAAGGAGCTCGACAAGATTGCATACGGTATAGAAAGGATGGATGCCCAGGCAATTCCAACTCCAACCATCGTCCACTGTAATGTATTCGCATCGGAAACAAAGTAGGTCGCAAGAAGGCTCAGTCCACCAAGTGTTAATGCTATTGAATGAACCAACTTTCGACTTGTGAATGCAGCAATCTTGGGCAAAACAAATGCTACGAGAAAACAGACTATCGAGTAAATGGCGAAGCACCAGCCTGCCCATTCAATCCCGCGATCGAACTGCTCCGATTGACTTGATGGAGCGTGGAAAACATGATAGGCGCACATCAATCCAAAATAAAGCCACATCGAAAATAAGCCGAGCCAGGTAAAGACCTGCACCAGCGCGAGCTGCTTCATCGTATCGGGCATGCTCTTTATGGCGATCGGAATTTCGGCAAAGACCTCTTTGAATAGACCTGTGACTCCTGGATTCTCGGAGCGCTTTTTATTGAAGTCGTCCATGTCCTCGGGCGGGTATTCATTCGAGGTGAAGACGGTCCAGAGGACGCAGAGTAGGAACATCGCAGCGCCTATCCGAAATGAATACAGAACGGTAAGTGGTATCCCATTTGGTGCTGTTCCCGACACACCGAGCTCACGAAAAATGCGAGGTAAGGCATTAGCCATAGTGGCTCCGATGCCGATAAAAAAACTTTGCATTATGAATCCAAGTGTGCGCTGCTCCTTATTGAGCTTGTCAGCTACAAAGGCACGAAACGGTTCCATACTAATGTTGATACACGCATCGAGAACCCAGAGCAAGCTTGCAGCAACCCACAGCTCCGGAGACTCCGGCATAAAGCATAAAGCGATGCTCGAAAGGATGGCGCCGGTTAGAAAATACGGACGTCGTCTGCCAAGCCGAGTCCAGGTCCTGTCGCTCATTGCACCAATAATCGGCTGCACCAAGAGACCGGTGACCGGACCGGCCAGCCAGAGGATTGGAATTTTGTCCGGATCCGCGCCGAGCTTCGTGTAAATCGCGCTCATATTGGCAAGCTGTAGACCCCAACCAAACTGAATTCCGAGAAAACCGAAATTCATATTCGAGATCTGCATGAGGTTGAGGCGCGGCTTCATTAATCGTCTCCAGTCGGACGATTAGTCTACCATTTCGCGTACCATCATATTGCTCGAATAGCCTGCTCGACTCCTCGAAAACCATGTTCTTCTTGTGACACCAGAAGCGGTATCAAAGGGATGACTGTGGCGATTTAAGTCCAAGTCAAGGGAGAGTCTCTAAAGGAGCGTGTTGTGTAGACAGAAAACACAAACCTCGGTTCAAGCCATTGAACTGCCCTCTGTAAGATGGAATAATTGGCAATAGTCAGGTTCTACAGACGCCAACTTACTAGTGATACCAGATTCCGTCTCGGTCCAACCAAACAACGAAGCCTGCAAGCAGGAGGTGCACCCGGCCTTTATTTTGGTATGCTCCTCATTAGTTCTGGGCTCGATGCTTTTAGTCTCGCTCTATTTCTGGTTAAAACATCCATTGCTCGGGTACCCGGATCAGACCATGTATCTGGCAATGGCACAACTATTCCTTGACGGATACAAGCCTTACGTCGATATGGTGGACTTCAATCCGCCTCTAATAATGTACATATGCCTTCTGCCTGCACTGATGTCGAAT
>CAZISK010000091.1:3362-13985 GCA_964541355.1 uncultured Candidatus Obscuribacterales bacterium | reverse complement strand
GATGGTGACGGAAATCGGTAGGCAACCATGGGTGGTGCATGCCATCATGTACACGAAAGATGCTGTAACACCTATGACTGGGTTAGCGGTTTCATTCACTCTATACTCGTTGCTGTACATATTCCTTGCTGCAATTGTCGCCTGGCTCATCTACAGACAAATAGCGAAGAGCCCGATTATCACGGAGCAGACAAATGCCCAGCATTGAGTTCACGCCTGAGATAATACTCGGCCTGGCAATGATCGTCGCGCTGACATTCTACGCCCTCATGGCTGGTGCCGATTACGGGGGCGGAGTCTGGGATCTTCTCGCATTCGGTCCTCGTGCAGCGAAGCAGCGAGAGACAATAGCGAAAGCAATAGGGCCAATTTGGGAAGCCAACCATGTCTGGCTGATTCTTGTGGTTGTAATTTTGTTTAGCTGCTTTCCACCTGCATTTGCAGCGGTATCAATAGCGCTGCACATACCACTGACGCTTTTGCTGTTTGGAATCGTTTTACGAGGATCCGCATTTACCTTCCGAACATACGACAGCCGGAAAGATGAGGTTCAACGACGCTGGGGGCGACTCTTCGCGATTTCGAGCACGGTAACACCAGTTATGCTTGGTATCATTATTGGAGCCATTTCCAACGGCGATCTGAAGACGACTGGAAGCAGCTTCTATGATGTCTACATCTCATCATGGTGGCAACCATTTCCAATTTCCGTCGGATTGTTCGCGCTTACACTGTTTGCATACCTCGCGGCGGTTTATCTCACATCAGATACTCGAGATAATATACAGGTACAGAATGACTTTAGGCTCCGCGCACTGTTTTCAGCTGGAGTCTGTGCTGTCATGGCCGCAATTGTATTCTTTTTGTCGAGGACGGAGGCACCGGGAATTTGGGCGGATGTTTCCGCTGCGATTCCACTACACCTCACCACTTTCATACTCGCAAGCTGTTCGCTCGTATGCTTGATTAAGAGGCGGTTTCACTTAGCTCGCTTCTTCGCGGCTGGACAGGTGGCGATGGTTCTGTGGGGTTGGGCTCTTGGTCAGTATCCCTATCTTGTCCGACCTGATATTACCATCACCGGTGGTGCAGCCAACC
Source organism: uncultured Candidatus Obscuribacterales bacterium (assembly GCA_964541355.1). GTDB lineage: Bacteria > Cyanobacteriota > Vampirovibrionia > Obscuribacterales > Obscuribacteraceae > JADYXR01. The sequence goes on along the minus strand of CAZISK010000091.1, from coordinate 12,887 downwards.
GTGTCACTCTGCATTTCGTCATCGGCGCTCTCGTAGTGGGAGCGCTCCTCTTGTTTCCGTCGTTTTACTACTTGCTCCGTATTTTCAAGACTCGCGAACAACCGGTTGCTGAGGAACAGATGAAGTGACAATTCGCTACTAAAGAAGGGGCGCATGAGTCTAAACAACAGCTTGCGTGTGGCGCTGATCAGATCGATCAGTACAGATCGAGGGGACTAGTAATTTAGGTACTCGACACATCAAACTCAGCTCAAAACAAACAATGCGTTTGACGATAGGTGCAAACCTTCCCGAAAGATGAGCCTACTGTTGTTGGCGGAGCAAATGTTCTTGCAGCATCAGATCCAAAAACGCGAACACATAGACTATGCTCAAAACAGACACGTACAAATTGACTACTGTTAGATCTAAATCTAGAACCTCCAACTTGTCGGGAGTATCAAGGAATCGGAGTTGGTCCGGTCTGTTTATCAAGCTCGCGCAGACTCGCGTAGCGAGGGTCTCATTCGATGTCGTCAGAAGTACACGCTGATCGCTGGGTGACAAGATGTAGAAGTGCTGTGTTTTCGGATTGCCAAGCTGAGCTAGCGTTTTTTCATCCAGTTCTGATTTAGCTAATAGTGAAAATGGAGCGGTCGAAGGAGGCTTCGTAGAAGGATTTTCAGTACCGTCTATAATACCAAACATCTCCAGCGTTGCTCTCGGATACTTTTGGTACAGTTCTGAGAGACCATGGTCCTCGAGAAGTTTCGGGAGTTGCTCTGACCAAGTAACTACAAGTAGTTTTCCTTTCCAATTTGAAAGATCAAACGGACGACCCGCAATCGTTCTTCCGACGATGTGCACCGGCTGATTTGTTGATGGGACCTCGAAATATCCAGGCAAAAAGGTCAACACTTGTTGCACGACAGCCATTACGACCAAGACGCCCAGCGTGACACCGACTGTGCTCCTGAAAAGAAGTCGTCCGAAAAAAATCGGCAACGGCACGAGAAACATCACACCGACATCGCGATAGGCCAAAACTACAAGGGCACCAATAATCAGAAAAAGGATTGTCTCTTTAATTGCGGTGCGAATTCTTTTCAACAGGGTTTCCTTGCGCCATTCTGTGCGGATATCGACTGCACGGCTCCGGTCTTGACCGGCAAGCTCAATTGCCCCGTTTTTCTCGAATACTTCGGCCCTGCTCTCCAAAAGGGCAGGAACACTTAGTGGCTTGGCCGACCGCAGTGCGTGATTCGCGAATTCTAGCGCCGCATCAAGTTCGCCGTTCACGAGGCAACACTTAGATCGGAGTGACATTACAATCGACTCCGACATTTTTTCCGCAGCGAGTTGATCGATTTCAATTCGGGCGTCTTCAAGTCGACCTAGATCGATCAGGGCGTGCGCTTTGTTGGCTAGTGCAAATCTGCGATTCACACTAGTCTTTGTCCCACAGAGGCGCATCGCCTCATTCGCAGATTTTAGCGCTGAATCAAAATCCCCCGATCGATGTTCCAGCGAAGCCTTATTAATGAACACTAACGGATTGGACTTATCAACATTAAGCGCCCTCTCAATATATGGCTTAGCCAGATCACGCTCCTCAAGCAACAAATGCAGATACACGCGACCAATCAAAACCAAGAAATTCTCTGGAGCAAGCCCCTCAGCGACAGACAGTAGGCGTAGACCCTCTGAAAAGTTTTCGCAGTTGAGACTCTGCATCGCATTTGAGTAATATAGATTCGATATAGAATTTCGAAGGAATTGCATCTTGGTTTTATTCGAGTGCTCTGGAGGGCTGTTCCACTATCTTCAGAGATGGCTCGGACAAAGGCCGGACATTTGCTCAAGACTTTTGCAAATAATAGCATCGCCGCCAGAGGTGACTGTATCGCGTTGCCCGACTAGTGAGTGGCGTCGGGATCAAAGTCCCAACCCGAAAGCGACGGAACTCTGCATATCTTACAATTCTGTCCGTATTTGCTCACAATTGCTGTAATACGATTTACTCCTGAGAGGAAGCTTGTAGGGAAGAATGCGGCTATTCTTACTAATGCTAATCTTGCTTGTGCAGACCTGTAGCCCGTGTTGGGCTCGCAATCTATGGTATCACGGCGGACCATCGACGCCCCCCGTCTGGGTGACGCCTAAGGACAAACGATCGCCATGGCATGACGAGATAGACAAAGCGGTTGAGGCCGCGCAAAAAGCAAAGAAAGCATACGATTTCGATTCGGGCGAGGTGAATCGAGCGTTGCTTGATACCTGTCAACGCGAAGAGATTTCCCATATTAAGAAGGCGCTTGAACTTTCGGTAGCAGCCAAAGATTTCCGCGTCGCCGGACGAATCAGTTATTACTTGGCCATTACGCTCAAGGTACAGGGTAAGAGTTCTGAGGCCGTACAGGAATTCAAAAAAGCAATTGACTATTTGAAAAATTCAAGCTCCGAAGATACCGTCGACATCGCAGACTGCTATACGCAACTAGCCTGGCTTCGGCGCGACAGGGGCAAGAAGGATCTTGCTTTCGACGATGCGATGCGAGCCTATGAAATCTACAAAAGACTCTTCTCTCAAGATGACATCAAATTTTCCGGTCTACCGGAACTGCTGGCGCAATATTCAGCGACGCCGCAGGATGCGGTGCCTTACCGTAGACAGATCATCGAAATCCTGAAGAAAAACGACCCTGAGGATCCGGGCCTAATTGCAGGCATGATTTACGACCTGGCAATCGATTTAGGAAACTCAGGACAACTGGAAGAAGCTATCAATCAAGCCGAACAAGCTGTGCGATGGTGCCAGCGCGGTCCCGGCAACTATGCGCTTAGCCAAAACATCAATGAATCAATTGAACACTGGAGAAAACAGCAAATGGGTCTGGAGCCGCAGTGGGATGTGATTTACAACGGCAAGTTCGCAGGCCGAAATCCGCGTGGACAGCCGGAACACCCATATCCTCCTACGATTGCTGGAAAGGGAGAAAAAGAGGTTCCTCCTGTTGAGTCGGGAAAAGGTCATAACTACTTAGTCAATGGAAGAAGCGTTACGAAAGCCGCCTATGACGCGGCAAGACTGGCGAACGAGGCCAGCGATCTTATCTCACAACATAAGTTTCAAGACGCAAGGGACAAGCTTCTTCGCAGCCTCGAGTTAGATCCAGGATTGGTGCATGGTCACGCTAACCTTGGCTTCGTACTGAGCAAGTTGGGTCAAGTTGACCAGGCGATTGTTCATCTCACAAAAGCAGTGCAACTCGCTCCCGATAGATCAGCTCCACTTGCCATGCTCGCTTCCGTATATCAATCGAATGGGCAACTGGATAACTCAATTACTGCGTTCAAACTCTATATGGAGAGATTTCCCGAAGAACAGGACTTGTCAATCGTGAAGGCGTTGATTAACGATCTGGTCGAGGTCAGGAAGGAACAGAAGAGCATTGAGACAAAGCATTCACCACAAGAGTTGGCGGAAGACTATCTTTTGTTCGCGACATCAAAAGGCACAGTTCGTTGGAATAAAACAGGTAAACCGATCAAAGTTTTCGTAGAAACAGCTACAACATTGCGGGGCTACAAGCCGAACTTTCCGACGATAGTGAAGCAATGCTTCCAGGAGTGGGCCGAAAAAGAGAATAATCGATTCTTACTCGAATTCACTTCAATTAAGACTGATGCTGATATCTTGTGTCACTTTACTAACAACTTCAACGAAGTCAGTTCCTTGGCTGAGGCGGGAGAGACACAGATGCGTTTTGATGATAAAGGAAACTTCAAACGGTGTCTCATAGTACTACTTACTGAGAATGCCAATAGTACTTTGACACCATCGGAAAATGACATCAGGGCCGTCTCCTTGCACGAGGCCGGCCATTCCCTCGGTCTCATTGGTCATAGTCCGAGGCCCGCCGACATAATGTTCTGCACCACCCCTGGTGATACAGAAGTTAGAAGGCCGGAACTCTCTTTACGCGATCGAAAAACCCTGAGCAAGCTGTATTCAGACAAATAATGGAGCTGAAACTGATGAAGAAATACCTATTCCAACAATATTCAATCTATCTTGTCTGCTGCATTCTGATCAGCATGCCTGTGCAGCCGGCAACGGCTCAAATCAAGATTCCAGCAAAAACCACATCTAGTGGCACTCCTGAAAAAGGCAGCGCCGAATATTGGCGGGCCCGTCAAAAGCGAATGGAGCAAGAGGCTGCCATTGAGGGCTATATTAGCGATGACGAGTTGGCCGGTGTAGACGCCCAGAATGCCGAGCGCTACGATGAGGCTGAACGGCTGATGAAAAAGGCATTGGCCGCGGCTCAAGAACACTATGGAGAAGCAAGCTTCAAAGTAGCTTTTCTCACCTCTCGCCTGGCTGATATCTACAAGGATTGGAATAGGCTTGGTGATGCGGAAAAATGCTATAAGCACGCAATCGTGATCTACAATACAGTAGTCTCTTCTGACAGAGAACAGATGTGGCAACCACTCGATGCCTGGTCAGGGATGCTACAAGGCGGTCACGTTCGTGGCAATCCAGTAAAACGAAAGTACTATGTCGAGTGGATTGCCAGAAGTCATCCTGGAGAAGCCGAGCGTCAGGCTCTTGTAGATAAGCTCGAGAATCTAAGAAATCACATGGCGGAAATGCTAACTCTCGATCCTTCGTGGGGAACGGTACAAGCCCAGAGAAAGCCTGCTCAAGACACGTTTTTGGGTGAATTGAGGAGTAAGATCCAGAAAACATGGAAATGGAACTTGACTAATCCTGGCAAGCAAGCAACTATAGTTGTAATCATTTCAGAAGGTTATAGATTTAAACCCGACTTGGACGAATCATCCGGCTCGAAGTCTTTTGACGATGCCGCACTTAATGCCGTTGAAGCGGCTCGACCATATCCGCCGCCTCCAGATCAGGCCGACAAAATTACAGTTGAAGTTGTTTTCGATTCAAGCGGACCAGGCATGCCGCGAGTTCGTGCCAACTATTGATCACGTTGAGACTCGGACCGGGCTAAAGCTTGGTATCCGACCGGAGGATCGGTATATGGGTTGCGACATCGCTAATCCACGACTAAAGTCTTTTGTTGCCGACGACGTAGTGAACTCAGGACTTCTCGATCCGCAAGACCAGCTCCGCCGGTGCTGGTCTTTTCTAGTCTCGAACACGGCTCGCAGACACTCTGAGCGCATCGGTAAAGTTCGCTTTTAAATCAGTGATGAGCTCCGGCGATGCACTCACCCAGAACTGCGCACCGACTAAAATAACTTTGCTCTGCCTCCCGATCCGGAAATGCAAAAGGACTGGATCTTCGCCTTTGTGTGCATTGAGGACGTCTTTCAAGCGGTGCATATCAGCAAATGAGGGCTGCTTGCCCATGACGATATCGACCATTGAGGCGTCAGCAATTCGTCGAATTGAACTTGCGGTAATGCTGAAGTTATCCTCGAACTTTTTCACCTTACCCTTAACTAGCAGCAGAGACTGCGCTTGTAAAACCTCCGGCGCCAACTTTTCTAGAAGGTCACTGTAAAGGATGACTTCGCACTTCGAGGTCAGATCCTCCATGTGTATGATACCGAGCAGTTTGTTCTGCTTGGTCAGTCGCTTCTCTACGCTATTGGCTAAACCACCGATGATGGCATTGGTACCATCGGGAAGTTCCCTCAATTCTTTGATCGGATGAGTCGTCAGGTACTTGAGCCGATTTGCTACGCGCTTGAGCGGATGGCTGGTGACGTAGAAGCCAAGCAATTCGTGCTCCATAATCTGCATCTCGTTCTCCGAGAATTCGGAGCCGTCGCCCTTCAGAGTCTGGTCTAACTTCATGGCACCGTTATTTTCATCGGAGCCACCGAACGTGAAGAGACTCATCTGCCCAGTAGCTTCCGCGCTCTGCCTGCGAGCAGAACTATCAACAATGCCCTCGAGATTCTCGAGCGCCTGCTTTCGGGAAACACCGAGGCTTAGACATGCGCCGCATTTGATGAGAGCTTCCAGCGTCCTTTTATTGACAGTCTTAAGATCTATACGACCGATGAAGTCGTGCAGATTCTTGTATGGACCGCCCTCAACGCGCTTCTTAACGATCTCTTCTACCGCGGCTTCTCCCACATTCTTCACGCCGGACAGACCGAAGCGGATATTCTTGCCGTCCGCTGTGAAGTCCGCGCCGGACACATTGACGTCAGGCGGCAGGATGTCGATATCCATCGACTGACACTCGGCGATGTAACCTTGAACTTTATCTTGTTCGCCCGCCACCGAAGACATTAGAGCCGTCATGTATTCGACTGGGTAGTGCGTCTTCAAGAATGCCGTCTGATAGGTCAACATCGCATACGCTTGGCTGTGCGATTTGTTGAAGCAGTATTCGGCAAACTGAACCATCGTGTCGAACAGCTTGTCTGCTATGTCTTTATTGATCCCATTCGCGGCGCAGCCATTCATGAAGATGCCGCGGTGCTTCTCCATCTCCTCCGGCTTTTTCTTACCCATCGCGCGACGGAGAAGGTCTGCTTGACCGAGGCTGTATCCACCAAGGCGTTGAGCGATCTGCATGACCTGCTCTTGATAGACGATCTGCCCGTAGGTATCCTTGAGTATGGGCTCAAGTTCAGGCGTCTCGTAGGTAATCTTCGTCTTGCCGTGCTTGCAATTAATGAACTTTTCGATCATTCCGCTGTCTAGCGGACCTGGTCGATAGAGCGCGATAAGTGCCGAGATGTCTTCCATATTGGAAGGCTTCATGTCTCGAGCCACCTGGCGCATGCCGGATGAAGTCTCTAACTGGAATATCCCGGAAAGGTCTCCGTTACTGATAGTCTGGAAGGTCTTTTCGTCATCCAGCGGGATCTCATCAGGATTGATAGTGATACCACAGGTAGCGGTAATATTCTTAACTGCCTTGTCGATCATCGTCAAATTGCGAAGACCGAGAAAGTCCATCTTCACCAAACCGACGTAGGCCAGGTCTTCCATATAGTATTGAGCGATGACCGTGCCGTCGTTGTTGCGCTGCACCGGCACCAGATCTTCGAGAGGAACATCGGAGATAACAACGCCCGCTGCGTGCATGCCAAAGGTCTTGTTGGTACCCTCGAGCTTTTGCGCGAGATCGATGACCTCTTTGGCTTCATCGCTACTCTGATACGCTTTCTTGAACTCCGGGTGCTCAACGAGCATGTCTTTGAGCGGAGTGGGCTTTCCTCGGACGACCGGCACCATCTTCGCCAACTTCGTCGACTCGGCAAACGGGTATTCCAAAACCCTGGCGACGTCCTTGATGACAGCCTTACTGGTCATCCGGTTAAATGTGATAATCTGCGAAACCTTGTCTTCGCCATATTTCTCGGAGCAGTATTTAATAATCTCATCGCGACGCTCGATGCAAAAGTCGGTATCGATATCGGGCATCGACTCTCTTTCAGGATTGAGGAATCTTTCGAAGAGTAAGTTGTACTTGATTGGATCAATATTCGTGATGCCCAGCGCGTATGCAACTAGACTGCCGGCGGCTGAACCCCGCCCTGGACCGACCGGTATCTCCCTGTCACGAGCGAACTTAATGAAGTCCGCCACGATCAAAAAGTAAGACGCAAATTTCTTCGTCTCGATACATTCAAGCTCGATATTTGCCCGTGCGGCATAGTCGTCGGGAACGCTCCCGTGACACCTTTCCTTGATTCCGTCGAAAACGAGCTTGTTGAGATAGCTCTCCGCGGTGTGTCCGGCCGGTACGTCTACCACTGGTAAGCGCGGCTCTCCAGCCAACTTAACCGGCTCGACCTTATCGGCTATCTCAAGCGTACTAATTATTGACTCTTCGATATGCTCGAGATCAAGGTGATCGCGAAAGAGATGCGACATCTCATCGCCATTTTTGATGTATTCCCACCCCGAAAATTTCATCCGGTTGGAATCGGTTACCATCTTGCCCATCTGAATACAAAGCAGGCAGTCATGGGAAATAGCATCGCCCTTGTTGGTGAAATGCGAATCATTCGTTGCGCACAGCTTGATACCAAGCTCTCGAGACATTTTGACAAGCTGCCGGTTGACCTTGCGATCTTCCCAGTAGCCATGGTCTTGAATTTCTATGTAGTAGTCCTCGCCGAGCACCTCTTTGTACCAGGCGGCGCTCTTCCTCGCCTCCTCGTATTTGTCTCGCAGAAGAAGCTGGGACAACTCCGCACCCAAACAACCGGAAAGCACGACCAGCCCTTCGTGAAACTCAGCTAGCATCTCTTTGCTGATGCGAGGCTTATAGTAATAGCCCTTCAAATGAGCACGCGAGACCAGCTTAACCAGATTTTGATAGCCCTTTTTGTTACGGGCGATGATAGTGAGGTGGTGAAGATCTTGCTTCGTCTTCTTATCAGTAACGTCGCCGTCGATAATGTAAGCTTCATATCCTAAGATGGGCTTGATACCACCAATTTCATGGCAAGCCTTGCTTAACTCGACCGCACCATACATGACACCATGATCGGTAATGGCTACCGCCGGCATATTCTCCGCTTTGGCTTTCTTGACCAGATCTTTTATTCTGGTAGCGCCATCGAGAAGACTGTACTCCGTATGCAGATGTAGTGGTACGTACGGACGTGGGCTCATGTCGAACTCCCTATAACGACTCCATCACCGAAGACTTGGAAGGTCGGCGAACTGGCGAAGTATATACATTATGCACACAACCCGATATCCCGGACGCACTGCATATCAATCTATTTTCGCACGTAACCAGTCTCCTAGTATTTCATACGACAAATCCGGACAAAAAGTTCAGCTTCAAAAGCCCGGCCCATTTGAGAAAAGTCGACAATTCTACAAGACTAAATTTCTCGAAGCTTCCTTTTGTCATTAGCGAATTAAGCGCGTTGTCTCTTTTCTTCCACTTGACTTAATGCTCCTACCGCACCTACATACCGTCAGACCACCTATCACCGGCTCGCAGTAATAGATGGTCATCAGGCTCGTCGCCAGCGGGAGAACACCATTGGTCGCATGGCGAGCTTTCGCAAAGACAGTTCGGCTGAGATTCTTCCCAAACTCAGAGAAATTCAATTAAAGAAATCAGTTCATCTTTGCATGATGCAAAGCCTAGTTCCCCCACAAGAAGTCTTTCACACCGCCGAGGATGATGCCCATCGTCGAAGGCGGCGGAGCTGGAGCTCCGTTAGGACCTGGAGGTCTAGAGGCACTGCTCGAACCAGGGCGTTCCGCCGGTCCGTAACGCTTCAGATAGTTGCCCACCGCTTCCGGAACCTTCGTGCCAGTAGGATCGAAGTCAAGCCTATCCTGGAATCTTCGAAGGTTCTTTGGATCTGGACTCCAAGCTGCCGGATCACCTGAAGCAGGACGACTTGGATCATAGGCACCACCCCTGGGGTCATATGCTCCGCTCCTGGGATCATACGCGCCACCCCTGGGATCGTACGCGCCGCCCCTGGGATCATATGCGCCACCCCTGGGATCATACGCGCCACCCCTGGGATCATACGCGCCACCCCTGGGATCATACGCGCCACCCCTGG
>CAZISK010000091.1:0-3262 GCA_964541355.1 uncultured Candidatus Obscuribacterales bacterium | reverse complement strand
GATCATACGCTGGAGGTGGTGGACTTGCTGGAAGTCGAGAATCCGGTACACGGCCACTGAGCTCCATAATCGTTCGCTGAAGGTCGAAGTCACCGGTACCTCCTCGCGGATCAACTCGATAGTTCGCACCACCGGGCATCCGCCCCCATCTGTCGTACTCGTGGCCGACGACATCGCGTCTGAGCTCCTGGTCTCTTCCCGCAATACGTGCGGCAACACCGGGATCTATTCCATACCTGGCACGAGAGCGATATGGCTGCGGATTGTCATATACCGGACGCGTAAAATCAGGTGTTCGCACCAGAGTCGGCTCGGGATTGTAAGAGGGTGCCGGACCAGTCGGCCGGTAATCCGGCGTTGTGGTGCGGTAATCCGGCGGTGTGGTTCGGTAGTCCGGTGGTGTCGTGCGATAGCCCGGCGGTGTGCGATAATCCGGCACAGTGGTGCGATATCCAGGCATCGTCCGCGGATCCACCGTCACACGAGAATCCAGTCGATAGCCCGGCGGCAACGATCTTGGATCTATCGTCCGAGAATCCGGACTATATCCCGGCGGCAAGGATCGTGGATCTATCGTCCGAGCGCCCGGACGATAACCCGGCGGCAAGGATCGCGGATCAATCGTCCGAAAATCCGGACTGTATCCCGGCGGCAACGATCGTGGATCTATCGTCCGAGCGTCCGGACGATAACCCGGCGGCAAGGATCGCGGATCAATCGTCCGAAAATCCGGACTATATCCCGGAGGCAGAGCACGCGGATCCACGGTCGTGGTGCGAGAATTCGGTCTTACCCATGGGGGGGTCGGCCCGTATATTCGGGTCTGTAAATCCTGAATTTGTCGCCGTCGCATCTCTTGCAACAGACGCGCGCGATCCATTGCTTCCCACTGAGCATCACGCATGTCGCGGTATGAGTTGGACATGGGTGGGTAATAGTCGCGCGGATAACTGGGATTCGGATATGCCGGGTTAAACCCACGAGAATCCGATGGCATGTACGGCGGTAAACTTCGTCGATCGGCAGGTTGAGAGATAGTCCGTCCGTCCGGCAGATACGGTGGTGCCGATGCAGGCGCACTCATCATCTGCCACCCCGCCGGTGTCCTGTACATGACCATATGTTGAACAGCCGTCGGTACGGCAGGTTGTCTTGCTTTATAAAAAGAATAACGATCAAATTCGTTAAGCGATGCGGGGGATGCTGGGGATCCTGGCTTACAATCTGCAGCCAGGGGCGTTTTTTGTTTGCTGTCTGGAACAAGCCAGACATCCACAATACTCAGCTCTCTACCACCCGAGGAATTAATCTCGAAGTGCGGTTTTGCAACAATCAAAAACTCCTCGTGCGGCATCCCCAAGAACCTCCAAATAGAAACTGGTGCCTCAGGCGAGGCTACCATCGGTCAACGATATATGCATCTATTGTGCAAAAGTGACCAGGTGTCCTCAATACGCAAAAGTACACACTGGATGAAGAAAACGTCACTTAAGTCCGTAGGTCATTAGAAATTTTCCCACTAAAACTGAAAGCAAATTATCAAAATCTTCGCTCAAACTCGAGTCTCTCGAGGATTTGATCAGCCAGTTGTCGTGAACCTATCCGTTCTACAAGATAAACACCTAGATCAATACTAGAAGTAATACCAGCAGCGGTTACGATGTCGCCGTCATCAACGACCCTTTGAGGCTGATAGATCGCACCAAGCTCGACCAGCTCACTTATAGCAGCATGATTAGTAGTAGCTTTTCGACCCTGGAGCAAACCGGCCTTACCCAGTAAAAGAGAGCCGGTGCATACGGTCGCTAAGGTAGTACCCGCCTGGTGAAATTGTTTCAGCACATCCAGGATCAGCCCTTTCTGAGCCTCACTCCATGCGCCTTGAGGACTTCTCGTAATCCACCCGCCGCCAGGAACTATTAATAGATCCACCTTATCGGTGGTATCAATTTCACCATCTGGAACGATCTTGAGCCCATAGGCACCAACAACCACGTTCTGCCGATGTAGCGACTGAAGCCGAACCTCATACCCAGCCATTCTCAATGGTTCAAATACACCCAAAAGATCCATCTCGTCAAAGCCATCGAATATCAGTGTATCTATTCGCATTTCAACACTCCATCGTATTTCAAAGCTTGCGTTCCAACTCCTTCGATTTCAAAACCGGCGCATCCAGTCGAATTTAAACAGTATATGCTCTGCTCGCATTTCAACACTTTAGTGTCCCTAATTCATATCATCAGGTTCACCTGAAATTGAAATGTACGAACGTAACACCATATATGGCATCACAAAGCACCAACATACGGTATCGCAAACGGTGCAATCCGATGTAACGAAGCTTATCATACCACCCTACTCAACGACAAATTTATTCAATAGTGTTTCGACTGGACCAGGGAACGGGAATCACATTAGTGAACCCGAACCCGTTTTTTCAATCGTGACTGGAAAGATGGCGACCATCAAAAGGCATTGGCAGATCTGGATTCCTGTATCAAAGCGTACAAGAATTCTGAGGCATATGCCATGAAAGCGCAGGTGCACGCGTCCAATGGAAAGTTGGAAGCTGCAATATCAGACCAGACCATGGCCATTAAACGCATTCCCAGCAGGGCAGAGTATTATTACCAGAGGGCAGAGTTGCATCGCAGGCTCCATGATATTCCCAAAGCGATTCAAGACCTCGATGAGGCAGTAAACTGAGAACCGAGTAACCTAAAATACATGATGGCGAGGAGAGCTCTCGTGGATGAGAAGTCCGTCAGGTAGAGAAAGAAGCTAATTCAGACTTTGGCGTTGAGAGGAATGGATGGTAGAAGGATCAGACAACAAGTGTCCAAAGTGCGGAGGGAATGTCGATTCGCGCAAATCCGGCTCCATTACGCAGTGGGTGGTGACATGCGCCTGCTCTTCGTTAGAAACGTATGCGGACGAAGAGGCACTTGTACTGGATATCTGCCCAACCTGCAAAAAACGAGTCGGCGCAGGACGAGCAGGATCATTGACTCAATGGATTTTCAGATCAGACCTTTGCAGCTGCGGTGTCAATCAAGATTTCAAAATTGGCACCAGTGGCAGTAGCAGTGTCGGCGGCGGTATCGAAAGCGACACTTGTAAGGCTGAACTAGACCCCTCTGTCAATCTCGGCTCCATGGACCTCGAAAGGGAGATCCCACGAATAGCCGTGGATCCGGAAAAATTTCCAGTCGATAGATTCACTCCAGAACGCATTTTGGGTAGTGGAAGCGGCGGTACT
>CAZISK010000090.1:0-14003 GCA_964541355.1 uncultured Candidatus Obscuribacterales bacterium | reverse complement strand
TGCGAAGCACTCATTTGATGGTCGATCCGTCGAAGACCGGACCTCACAAAAAAAAGAAAGTGAGTTCGATCTGACATTTTCGGTCGCGAATCGGCGGCATGCATTTTGATAGGGAAAACCCTGGCAATTGGTCAGTCATTCGGTGCTCAAATTGTCGAGAGCGATTAGCTAGTCTGATAGAAGTTGTGATCGGTGATCTCTACTCCTGATCAAGAGACTCCACCTGATCGAATGCGGTTGGCTGGCCGGAGGCGTTGAGCAATGAACAAGAAGCAAGCGGTGGTTAACAACATCAGAATTGCCACACCCTGCAGTGTCGATTGGGACGAGATGAAAGGTGACGATCGTGTGCGATTTTGTCAGTCCTGCAAACTGAATGTTTATGACTTTAGCGAAATGTCGAGCCGGGAAATCGTTGATCTAATCGCCGAGAAAGAGGGCGGACGAGTATGTGCTCAGCTTTATCGCAGAAAAGATGGAACGGTGATAACAAGAGACTGTCCAGTTGCGGTCATGCGCGTCAAGAAAGCTTACAAGCGCTCGGTCGCCTGCGTTCTGAGCATTGTTGCCGGTCTTGGATTTAGCATGCCAGGATGGGCCGATGACAATTCTTACCAGCGGTTAGGAGGGGCAATAGCTGTCGATCCGATCGAGTCGGCTCCGAGTGTTTTGCCTGTCGAGAGGGGCAAGTGCATTATGCCGGCTGTGGTCAAGGAAAAGGAGCCGGAGCCACTTAATCAGATTTTGCCGTGGGTGTTAGTGGCAACGATTTTCGGCAGTTTGTTAGCGCTATGGAAAAAACGAAAATCCATGTGGATCATCGGCACAACGATGGCCGCGCTATTTGCGGTCCTTGGCTATGTCTGGTCCACAGGGATGTAACCCTCGCGTTCCTTTTGACTAGCGCATCGGCTTCGAGTCCGCTTGGACAGTGGTATCAGATGAGAAATCATGCACAGACAGTTCATTTGACAGAAGCCGTCTCATAACCGCTCCAAGATCGAAGTTTTCCAGAATTTCTTTTGTTTCTACAACCTGATAGTTGGCGTTCAACTCGTCCACTTCAACTGTGTGCTTGATGGTCCGCTCGGTGTTGAAAACCTCGACGGACTTCTCGAAAATAGCTCTCTGTCCAAGGAATTTGATTTGATGTGCAATTCTACTTTTGTCGGTGAGCGTAGTGATTGTTTCCAAACCTGTTGCGATGCCATCCACGCTTCGAGGGCGCGTAAGGCAGAGGCTGCCGTCTCCCGTTCGGGTGTAGAGCACTTGTTCGTATCGTCCGCTAGCCACGTAGCTGTGGAAGCCAAGCTCGTCTACGGTCATGATGCCGAGCCATGTCGATGTGTCGGCGCCTATGTAAACCATCGGGAGCCCGTCTCTGTTGTTGGTCCAACAAGCCACACCCTGTGGGTCAGTCGGACCTTTACGCTCGAACGTACTATCCCAGGGGGTTTCGCATGAAACCATGTGACCGTATTCGTCATAACAGATGTTTTTGTATGAAAGACCTTCTGGATACTCCTGAGTGGGTGCGGTCGTGAAGCTTCGTATCAATCCTGACGCGTCGACTGACATGGCGGAGCCGTCGCCATTCTTGTGAAGACCGGGCAGTCTCCGCGAATCCATTTGTAGCTTGATGGTCGAGTAAAGCTCAATGTTTTGCAATGTGAGCCGCATTCCCTGGCGCGCCTGGGATATGGCAAGGCTCTTGGAGATGCCTCTTGCAGGTCGTTTTTCCAGCTTTTTTGGTTTTCCTGCTGACGGCAGAATGCGCAGCTCTGAAAGGGCGGCCGCGCTGGTGGAGTTTGTTTGTTGACTGGTTAAGGTTGGCGTGGTGATAGGACGGTTCACATTGTCCTCCTGAAACAGGTAGAAACGGTCTGGTTGGCCTAACAACCCCTATGGCGACGCTTGCGGCGTCGCCCGAGAGGTTTTTCGCTCGTTCGAATCAAATCGTTGTATCTGTTTACTGGGTTGTTCGAAGTTCGATCCTCGTGATGTCCCCCTCACTTGGGTCGAATTCGAACGTGCAAACATATTCGCAGCAGAAAGTGACAATTTGGTACCAAATTCAACCCGCCCACCAGGTCCGACTGGCAGACTGTGACAGTATTCAATGCGACCAAACATTTCGTAGTCTTCCTGATTATGCGCTGGCAAATGCTGGTTACTCCTGATAGACTTCCTCGACACATCGTATAGAGGCTAAGCAACGATATGACCAACCACTTATTGGTTACTGCCGTGGGTGAAGATCGCCCTGGGATTGTGGCAAAAATTACTGAAGTACTGGTTAGCCATGGTGCCAATCTCGAGGAAAGCCGTATGGCAATTCTCGGTGGAGAGTTTGCCGCGGTCATGTTGGTAACCGGCCAGATGGATGCAAGCGAGCTGCAGAAAGACCTATCAGCGCTTGAGAAGGATGGCATCGCAGTAACCACCAGATCGACCAAGCCGATCAGCGCAGAAAGGTATCGTGACCACACTGCCTGCGAGATTTTTCTCAGAGGTGCCGATCACGAGGGTATCGTGCATTCCGTCTCGTCTCAGCTCAAAGACAAAGACATAAATATTCAGTCGGTGCACACTGAAGTTATAAGCGCTCCTGTATCCGGTTCGCCGCTTTTCTGCATGAATGCGACCATTCTGGTGCCGCCCAGTTTGCCTGTCGAGACTCTCAAGAGCGATCTCGCGCGCATAGGCGATGCGCAGTCGGTTGACATCGAGCTCAAAGTGCGACGGGAGTCGGAAGCGAAGTTCGACGCCAAGCGCTAATTGGTATCGCTGCCATCTGTACTGATTCTAGGTGGCTTTACTGCTCAGGTAGGGGCGAAGATTATATTGAAGGAAAACAGGTGTGGTTCGATCGAGCGGACCATGACGATTTCGGCGGCGATTTTTGAGTTCTTGCCGTCCAGCATGAATCGACCGATGTAACCAAGCTTTTGTTCTGCAATTGCCCTTCCCACGGTTTCGCTGTAGTCACCGAATATGGTGCCGACTGGTTTGCCTTTCAAATCGCTATTTTTAAAGTCGAGCAATGTTTCGCTGTATTCATCTATAAAGTCGATCTCTCCTCGTCGATTAAGTTTCATCAAACCAACTGGCATTGGCTCGAGCGTGGAGCGCAGATGATGGACACTGGCGACCATTAGAAGGTCCGTTGTGGTGCGGTCGAGCATAGGGTGCCGTTTTTTTCGGTTGAGTCCGATTCGAAACTATTACGCCTGAGTGTGATGCACTCTGAAGCTACTGGAAGTCCATTCACTGCCAAATGCTCGAGACACGAAGTGATGTTTCGCCGCGCTGGGACTCGATCGAACTCAGTTGGATTGATTGAGACGCAAGGGGCTGCGCGTGTTTTTATCCGAGCGATCTCAGTCGCGCAGGTTGACTACTGCATGCTTGCTGAGCAAGAAAGTTAGAGCGTTGCAAACTCGAGGACAGATGCAGCAGTGGTCTACCGTACGCAGAGGGCGAAGCCATCTCAGCGAGTGCGGAATGCGCCACTTGTTGCGACAAGCGAAGAACTCTGATCTCGCGAAGCGAAGCGATCGTGCTCGGGTAGGGTAGAGGTTGAGCCGCCTCATTGAGATACGGCTGTTTCAAATGAGTTCCATCGAGAGAGCATTGCCTTCCCTGTGAAACCTTGAGCAGATGTGGTGTGCACGCGAGTGACGTAACGTCACCACATCCAATCTTCACAGACCTTCGTGGAATTTTTGTGACAGCGCTTATGCGTGCTGTGGCTCTGCGCTTATGCCGTTGATCTTGATGCTGAAGTTAACCAGCGCCTGGCAAAGTGTGAGCTTGCGCTCTTCAACCAGCTGATGAAATACAAGGGCCGAATCCACCAGCGGTCTGTCTTCCGGGTGAGTCTCGTTGAAGATGGCGCGCAAAGTAGCAGCGTCATGAAGTGCGAGCTCTGTCGCTTCTTCCAGCGGGCTAATCTCTGCTTTGTTGCTCTTAGAGTGGCTCATCACGAAAGCGAGTAATCTCGGATCTTCTTTTATCCGCTCCACTGATGCGCGAATCTTTTCGCGAGTGAGATATCCGGTGATCCGCAGGAATTCGTAGAGGGAGATTTTTCGCGTCTCCTTGTCAAGGGGTTGGTCTACATCCGGAGTCAGTGCATCCGGAGCACCCTCCAATCTATGAGCTTCGCGTAGAACCGCGGCGGCTTCAGAGACACTGATTATGTTGGACCAAATAAGAGATTGTAGTCTGAGCGCTGCAGTTAGCAAATCTGATGAGATACGCTTCTTTTCGACAAGAATTTGACCTAACTTTTTGTGATTGTCGCGATTGGCGTGCATCGCTTCGTTGACTTCGGCATTGCTGATGACTGCGGCTTCGGTTAGCAGCTCACCTAACTTGATCTTGATAGCCGGCGTGACTGTCAGTGCCGGAAGGCTGGTGGCAGTATCATCGACACTATCGGCGGTGCTAAGCCGTTGTACTACGTCCTTGCGCTCTAGATTGGATGCACGCAGCTCGCGTTGTAGCGAGAGGGTCATCCTGACCTTGTCTTCAGTGACCTGATTGAGCAGAATCAAAACCTGTCCAAGCGGGAGCCCGGAGTAATCGGCGATAGACAGACCCATGTCCAACTGCTGAGAATCAATCCTTCCAGCATCGCGAAGCAGCTCACCGAGCCGGGTACCTCTAGTGGTACCTGCGTCTACGCCGAGTGAAACAAGTGCATCAGAGAAGGACCAACGCTTTCGCTTCACGATGCCGACGGCCTGTCTTGCCTGACTGAATTCCAGAAGCCGATCTCTGAGCATGGATTGAGCTTCCACCACTGAGCGTATGACGTAGTCCGGGACACAATCCAGCATGACCAGCGTCTTTCCGAGCGGAAGTGACGTATGCGCCGCCACTTTCAGACCTTTACTGATCTCGGTAGCGGAAGTCACTCCAAGATCTACCAGGAGTTCGCCCAGTCTGTAGTCGACGTGTTGTGCTTTCTCTTTCACTGTAATTTTCCTGAGTTGATTCGAGCGTTGCGTGCAGAGTTTGGTTGCCAGTGGGATTTAAGATGTACGATTGATTTGGTTGCCGAGTGGTGGGAGGCCAGAACGCTCAAGAGTTCTGGCGTTTTGTCGACCACCAGAGAACTGTTGATTATGTCTCCTATAGACATTGTTTCAGGTTTTTAGCCTTCACGAAACTATCAACACTCTATATTCCGCAATTTTATCCGTCGTATCGGTGGGTTTTGTCAATATCAATAGTTTTCAC
Organism: uncultured Candidatus Obscuribacterales bacterium; assembly: GCA_964541355.1. Classification (GTDB taxonomy): domain Bacteria; phylum Cyanobacteriota; class Vampirovibrionia; order Obscuribacterales; family Obscuribacteraceae; genus JADYXR01. The sequence continues at coordinate 8,756 of CAZISK010000090.1, read as the reverse complement.
TAAAACGACAAAATGTCGATGAGAGCGCTTGTCTCAGCTGCGTTTTACGTCCCGACTTTGTATATTTAGCAATCTGAAAATATGTAAGCGGAAATGGCTCAAAGTCAAAGATCTCGAGGCCGGATCTCTGGTCTTCAAGAGGACTGATTTAATTCGAAATATCTGAACATATTCTCAGATCACGCTTCTTTCACATATTCAATTAAACAAATGCATCGTATAAGTCTTTGAGGGCGAATGAGGCGTAAAGCGTCAGCCCGGATTGGTATTATTCAATGTTGTGGAAACGTGTTTAGGAACTCATCCAGCATCAGGGGCGTTTGAATTATGAAACATTTTCGGACCAGGCTTGTGCTCACTCTTGCGATGTCTCTTGGACTGGCCGGGAGCGGCAACTGCATAACCGATTCTGCTGAAGCAGGGCATGGAAAGCCTGGTGGTTTGGTTTGGCATAAGTGGGATGATTCTCTTTTCGAGCAGGCCAAGCGCGAGAAGAAGTTCATCCTTCTCGACCTCGAGGCGGTCTGGTGCCACTGGTGTCACGTCATGGATGAGGAGACCTACAGCAATTCGGACGTGAAGAAGCTTTTGAACTCCAAGTACATTCTTGTAAAAGTGGACCAGGACTCGCGTCCTGACCTGAGCCATAAATACGAGGATTTTGGATGGCCGGCGACGATTATCTTCAATGCCGATGGAAAAGAGATTGTAAAACGCCAGGGTTACATTCCTCCCGAGCGCATGACCCGGCTCCTCAAGGCGATAATTGCAGATCCGAAACCGGAGGAAGGCTCTCCGCAACAAGCCACATATCAGACCGAGAGCTTTCTCAGCAAGGAGCTCAAGGATGAGTTGAACAACAAGCATATACAGGGTTATGATACTAAGAATGGTGCCTGGGGAACGTTTCACAAATTCCTTGATTGGGACAGCGTCGAGTATGCGATGCAGCTCGGACTGAGCGGAGATAAGGAGTCCGAGAAGCGTGCCACCACTACGCTCGATGCACAATTGAATCTGCTCGATCCGGTTTGGGGTGGGGTCTATCAATACTCGACCGATGGAGACTGGGAGCACAAGCACTTCGAAAAGATTATGCAGATGCAGGGTGAAAACCTTCGAATCTATGCCTTAGGCAGCATTCTCTATAACAAGGAGTCTTATCTCAAGGCTGCAAGAAGCATCGCTTCTTACCTCGAGAATTTTCTGACTTCACCGGACGGTGCGTTCTATACCAGTCAGGATGCCGATCTCGTTCCTGGTCAGCATAGCGAAGACTACTTCTCGCTCAACGACGCCGACAGACGAAAGCGAGGCATCCCTCGCGTAGATAAGCATGTTTATTCTAGAGAGAACGGTTGGGCCATCAATGGGTTCGCACATCTCTATATGGCGACTGGAGACAAGAAATATCTGGATGCCGCCACCAAAGCCGCGAAGTGGATTGTCGACAACCGCTCCGTCGAGGGCGGTGGCTTCAGCCATGACGCTAAGGATAGTGCCGGTCCCTTCCTCGGCGACTCGCTTGCGATGGGGCGCGCCTTTCTCAGCATCTACGAAGCAACTGCTGATAAGCAGTGGCTTTCACGTGCTCAAAGCGCAGCGGATTTCATCGGAAATCATTTTAGCAATGTGGTGTCGGTAGACGGCTCGAAAGCGGCCGGATTTGTTACAGCCGATCCGACCAAGAGTGGAGTTGCTAAACCTGTTCCACTGTTGGACGAGAATATTATGCTTGCCCGTTTCAGTAATAGTCTGTTCCATTTCACAGGCAAAGATGCCTACAAGAAAATGACCGAGCAAACCATGCGGTACCTGTCCACACCGAGCGTGGCTCGCCAACGCAAGATCCTCGTCGCAGGTATCCTCCTTGCCGATCGCCAGGCTGGCGCGGCGCCCTTTCATGTAACCATAGTTGGTGGCAAGAACGACCCGCAAGCGCGCGCGCTTTACATGGCTGCGTTGAAGACGCCATCTGTTTATCGCCGCATTGAATGGTATGATCGCAACGAGGGCAGCTTGCCCAATATGGATGTGGAGTATCCGGAGTTGCCTAAGGCCGCTGCCTTCTCATGTGGCGACGGCGTTTGCAGTACACCGGCGTACGACCTGGAAGCGCTGACTCAACTGTTGGATCGCCGCGCTCGTATGTGACCTGGCCGCTCAACGCGCCGAGGAGCTCTGCGGAAGCAATACCAACTGCTAATGTTTTCGAGCCAATTCTATTACCGAATGCACCGTAAAGCTCGTCTTCAGGCGGTGCGGCTGCAACGCTGGAACTCTGTCATCTGTAATCTGCCGACAGTGTGCCGACGATCGATCCATGAGGCGTGCCAGCGCTACTGTTTCGAATCTTCCGAGTCCAGAATATAGCCTACGGAATGGACGGTTCTGATTATGGAGGTATCGTTCTCCATATCCAGCTTCTTGCGAAGTCTGCGAATGCATGTGTAGATCGCATCGAGTGAGATGTCTGCTTCGTCCGACCAGCAGCGCCGCAAGAGCGCTTCGGAGCTGAACAGTCGATCGGGATGGCGCAAGAAAAATTCGAGCAGCTTGTACTCCATCGGCTGCAGCGCGACCTCTTTTCCGGACTTCGTGACTTTCCTCGTGTGGGTATTGACGACCAGATCGCCTTTCTTCAACACTTCGTCTTGCACCATCGCCGGTCTGCGGAGCAATGCGCGAACGCGTGCCGCAAGCTCGCTTGGATGAAAAGGCTTGGTCATGTAATCGTCCGCGCCGGTGTCCAGACCGGTGAGCCTGGCGTCGAGATCTGTCTTGCCCGTCAGCATGATGATCAGCATTGAACTGCCACTGGCCCGGGTGGCTTTGCACACATCGATGCCATTGAGTCGTGGAAGATTCCAGTCGAGCACCATGGCGTCGTAATGAAAAACATCCAGTCGCTCAAGCGCATCCTGTCCGTCATGAACTACATCGACGGTGTGTTGCTCGGCCTTGAGAAATTCCTCGATTGATTGCGCAACCGAGTGATCGTCTTCTACAACCAGAATCTTTGCCATGCCCTTCTCTCGTATGAGCTCGTAGAACTATATGCCTCATTGGGTTCTTGACTACACCTGCCGATAATATCAGCGTCCAGCCTAGAACATTGTACCTGCTTTGAAAGTGAAGATAATCATCCTACTCGGGCTGAGGAATTCGGAACCAGAATGTGCTACCCGCGCCCTCCACACTCTCGACACCGATTGTGCCACCATGGGCTTCAACGATCGATTTGCAGATAGTGAGTCCCAGCCCCTTTCCGCCTTTCTCCGAATGGTCTTTAGCTTCGACTTGCTGGAAGCGTTCGAACACGCTATTCAGCTTCGAGGCCGGGATTCCCCTACCCTGGTCTTTGATGCGGACTTCGGCATAAGGCTCGAGATCTTCACAGGAAATAGTGATGGTGCTGTCTTTGGGTGAAAACTTCACTGCATTGGACAGCAGGTTAACGACCACCTGCACCAATTTTGACGCATCGGCAAATACTTCGACCGGCTTATCAGGCATCTCGATCTTGGTGTTCTTCTGTTCGAGCAAGTACGAAATGGAGTTCACCGAACGCTCAATCACGGACAGGAGATCCACGGTGTTCAATTCCAGTTTCATCTTGCCGGCTTGCATTTTTTCGAGGTCCAGCAGTCCGTCGATGAGCTGGATTAGCCGCACGAGATCGTAGTCTGCTCGCCGGACCATTGCGACACCCTTGTCGTTGAGATTGCCAAAGCGAGCGGTCTCCAATAGCGATAGCGTGCCCTGCAATGATGTAAGCGGGGATCTCAGATCGTGGCTGATCATGGATACAAACTCGCGCTTCATGCGCTCGATTTCATGTCGTTCTGTGACGTCGTGAACGACGCAAAAGTAGGTTTTTTCTTCAGGTGACCAGTGTAGCGACCACAGCGCCTGTACGATGTCACCATCCGCTTTGACGATTCTATTTTCGAAACCGGAAAGTTGCTTGCCTTCTGCCAGCTCCTCAAGAGCGTTGATCGTCGGATCGACATCTTCTTTTGCGATGATCTCGACAATTCGTTTTCCCATCAAATCGGAGGCTTCATATCCCCAAGCCTCTCTGGAAGCCGAGTTTACTTCGATAAAGCGATTGCTCGTATCAATGGAGCAGATCACGTCGAGGGCGTTATCGATCAAGGCGCGTTCTCGTAAAGTGGCTTCGTGCAATGTTTTTGCCATGCGATGGAACATGCGGTCGAGCTGTGCTACCTCGTCCTGTCCGGTTGATTGTGAATGAAGCGGCGCTCCAGCTGCCAGAAGAACTGCATTCTCTCTAACCAGATTGAGCCTGCGAGTGATGTTGCTGTTGAAGTAGATTGCCAGGAATATTGTGGTAATGTCGATGATCAGAGCGATTTCGACCAGGGTAGGACCAAGCTGGCGTCTTAACTCTTTGCCGGTGTCAAGGTTTTCTTTTTGCCTGTCTCTGAAGCTAGCGATTTCTTCGGTAAACTGTCTTGCCAGTGCCTGGCTGTGTGATTTAACGCCCCTAATCTTGAGAAAATCTGCAGGGGTTTCACCTTCCTTTGCGAGATTCATCATCGTTCCGAAGGCTCTGACCAGATTTCTCTCGTGCAGCTTTACCCGAAGAAGATCTTTTAGCCTCTCAGGCTGATCCGCGAGCAACTCCTCGAGGCGAGCGAAAATCTTTTCTGATTCCGTCATCGTTTTTTGGTAGTTCTCGTAATAAATTTCCTGTTTGGTCAATGCGTACGTTGTTGCAGACGAGATAGAGTCAAGCGAGCATTGATAAATGTTGTTCGCCAGCGCGTATACCTCTTTCTCGTTCGATTCTGCTTTTATCTGCTCCTCCGACTGATAGAGCAAGCAAAGCAAGATAATCAGAGAAACGAACCCAACAGCCATCGGTGCAGCTACGACGATCGTGCCTTTGGCTCCGATACTCAGATTGTTTATTCTGTGCTGCCACTTTGACAGCGCTGAATTTTTCGAACGGGCCTCTGAGGTCATTTTGCTTGACTGAGCAGGAAGTCTGGATAATAACAATTTCGCGCTCAGGATTAAAGCGACCTATTTGTGTCAATAACTCTGTTAGCAAAGCTCGGTGTCTCAGAACTACCATGCAGCAAAAACTATTTCTCATTTGTTCTGTCCTGTTGCTCGTGCAATGCTCGGTGCAACCCGGTATGACTTTGAGTGAAACGGAACGGCAGGATGTCGCTTGTGGTCAACTTGCAATCGCTGCGCTGCATGCAAATGATCACGCAGAGGCGGTAACTCGTTGGAATCAACTTCTGCAATTGGCAAAAAAAACAGATCCAGGTGGCATGTGGCATGCCGTATCGTTGCGCAATCTCGCCGAACTTTACTTTGCCAATAAAGACTTTGGCAAAGCAGAGAAAAATCTTGAGGCGGAGCTGAAAATCTTGCGCAACATTGACCCGGAGTTTGGTGATCTTGCCTATGACTGCCTCTATCTCGGGCGCATCGCGTTTTCAAGGCAGCAATTCAAACGTGCCAATACGTACCTGAAGGATGGTTTGGCAATCGTAAGAAAACGTCCAAGCGATCGCAGCATGATACCTGATCTGCTCGCCTTTGCTGCAGCAACGGCGGAGATTCGAGGTGACCACCAGCAGTCGCAAATGTATGTAGCGGAATTGAAGAGGGTCTTGATGGATAAAGCCGCTTCGAACGTTTTCTTTCTGTGTGCGTGTCATCTGGAGCAATCTTCAGGTAAAGTATCCGGCGCTGCGCGAAAGGCTCTCGATGCGCTTGAGGAGGAGTTGCTGCAGGAGAGCAGTGAGGCGAGCGGTATCTCGGGTTATCAGCACGAAATGCATGATTTGTACAACAGAATGGCTGTGTATCGCTTGGGCCGGAGAAGAAAAGAGGCGTATGCAATGGCGTTTAGAGCAGCGGTCTTGCTGGAGAGACATGCGCCAGGCTCAACTTATGCCATGGCATCTGCTTACAACCAAGCTGCATACATCGCGCTTGAAGCCGGAATGGTGAAAGAGGCTGATGATGCATGGCTAAAAGCACTTGTTTTCTACAAAAAACTAAAAGATCATAAGGATGAGATGGCTATGGCTATTGCCATGATTGCCATTAGCGCCACGCTTCCTGGTAACTACAAGAGGGTGGAAGAGTATGGGTTGAAGGCGGTTTCACTCAAGCTGAGCGAACCGATACGAATAGACCTTTACCGTTGCCTAATTTGTGCGTATGAAAATCTGAAGAATGAAGTCGGTCGGACCCGCTATCTGACAATACTAAAGCAAACATACGCTGGGACGTCGTCGTGGAAGAAAAATATCCTCAGAGATGCCAGTTCGTTAACCGCATATGGTGCCCCTAGATCGGCGCTCGATTTGGTTGAATATTTCGAAAAACAGTCTGGCAATACGGACCAAGACAGCGCTGTCTCGGATCTGAGGCTGCTAATTGCAAACAAGTTTCTTATGACAGGCGAGGAGGACCGTGGCATTCGAGCGGCGAAAGGTGTTCATAATCCAACGTACAAGGTTCTTTATTGCAGCGTACTGCACTCAATGGGCGCTAGAAGTCTCAGGCTTGGGCGACCGAAAGAGGCGCAGCAATTTTTTGAAAAGGAGCTTGTCGAAATTCCCTCCAAGGCACTGCCCCAACGAAAGCTCGTGCCTCTTTTCCAGTTGGCAGTCTCCTATATCACGGACCGACAATACGATAAGGCCGAGCAAGTAGTGTTGACGATTTTGTCGATGACGGAGAAGACGGCATTGCCTCCCTCGATACCAAAATTCCATGTTTACAGGCTACAGGGCGAGTGTTCTGTCTACAAAGGTGAGGAGCGACGCGCCATTCAGTTAATGGAAAAAATGTGCAGCTCAGCGAAGGCTTCCGACCCTACCTTGGATTGGGTCGCTGACATCAACTACTCATACACGTTGCTTCGCTGTAAGCGATTCTCTGAAGCTGAACGGAGGCTTCGAGCTGCGCGCGACAAGATTTTGAAGGCTCTCAAAAATCAGAAGCAATGGTCGAAGGGAATATGGTCCCCTGCGGGAATGTGGTCAATCGCGATCAACCATTACCTCGCGATCTGCTTGATGGAGCAAGGAAGGCTCGATCAAGCGCTGGCCCTGTTGCAAGAACCGTTGCCGGCGAATGCTCCGACACACTTCTGGATAATGTTTCGTGAAGCGGTCAAAGGGAGAGTTCTTTCGCTCTCAGGCAAGCATTCCGAAGCTCAAAAGACTTTCGAATCTTATCTCAAGACTATCTCGCGCGTGGATCCATCGCAGTACACCAATTATGCGACCGCTCTCTATTGGCAAGGTCTCGATTGGTTGGCACAGAAGCAAAGCTCGAAGGCTCAACATTGTTTCGAAAGGGCCTTGAAATTGTATGCCCCTTATCAACAGTACCCATACGAGTTTCGGGATGATTGTGCCAGAGCGCTCCAAGCCGTGAGAAAATGACCAGGAAGTTAAACCGATATCGGTTTAACCTCTCAGGGCATAAACCCGTGCTGTCAGCCGGTTTCGTCGATTTTCGACCGGTCTGTTCAAATAGTACGGCTGCATGTCAATTATGCTAAAACGGCTTCAGGTGACAAGATTTCACTTTTGGCCAGGTCCGCGATGCCAAGCGTCAAATTTTGTTCGAAGGGTCCGGACCTCAGTTTTCCGACCCTTCATCTCCGGAGGAAAGTGATGAAAACTCTGTCTGCATATAACCAGGTTGAAGTTCCATGCTTCATGTACGGCACCGCCTGGAAAAAAGAGGACACTAGTCGACTGGTCGAATTGGCTGTCCAATCCGGTTTTACAGCAATCGACACGGCTAACCAACTCATACACTACGATGAGGCGTTGGTTGGCGAAGCGCTTCAAGCCCTTGCCAAAATGGGGATCGGTAGGAACCAACTTTTCCTGCAGACGAAATTCACATCAGTCAATGGACAGGATCACCGAACCCCCTACGACGCTTCTGCTGATTTGACCACTCAAGTAAGACAGTCCGTCGACAGTTCGCTAATTCATCTTCATACGGAACAGCTTGATTCATATGTTTTGCACGGACCTTATCATCGCACAGGTCTTGGTGCCTCCGATTGGGAGGTCTGGGGCGCAATCGAAGACCTGTACGATGCCGGCAAGGCACGCATGATAGGCGTCAGCAATGTCAGCGCAGAACAGCTCAACGAGCTGTGCATGAAGGCTCGCGTCAAGCCGATGATTGTGCAAAACAGATGCTATGCCTCGCGTGGGTGGGACAAAGAGGTGCGCGGAATCTGCCGAGCCAACAAAGTTATCTATCAAGGGTTTTCATTGCTGACAGCTAACGGCGGAGTAATGGCGGACCCTGTTGTAAAGGCGATAGCGAAGATTTTGAACGCAACGGTGGCTCAGACGATTTTCGCCTTCTCTCTGCAAATCGGCATGCTGCCGCTGACTGGCACCACCAATGAACAACACATGAAGGAGGATCTGGCAGCGATTCCTTTGACGCTGTCGCCGGAAGATCTCTGGAAAATTGAGACTATTGCAACGACGGCTGATTCGACTGCCTAGCGATTGATTATTTGCGTTTTCACGCAGCCTATTATGGAAAGAATGTCAGGATTTGGTCAGAGTAGCTCTTTAAGATTCCAATATCGGAAGCGGAGAGGGTTGCGATACAATGAATTCGAACACAGGCGCTAATTCCAGGTACGACGGAATTCCCACATTCAAGGTCGGTTTACCAGTCATACTGAGTAACTCGGTGGCTCAGAGAGTGAAGTGGCA
>CAZISK010000089.1:0-14073 GCA_964541355.1 uncultured Candidatus Obscuribacterales bacterium | reverse complement strand
ATGAACTGGGACGTAAGCTAATCGGCGTCAAGATCGATGGAGTTTCGCGAAGAGGTTTTCCTACGCCAACCGGCAAACTCGAGATTTATTCGAAGACCCTGTCTGACTGGGGATGGCCGGAATATGCAGCGCCTGGCATAACTCGCAGCCACGTTGAACGGGCCGGAATTCTGAACAACATCGATGAGGGTGGCGCGCAGCATGAGAAGTTTGACTACTGTCTGGTGCCGACATTCAGACTGCCGGTTTTAGTCCATACTCGCACAGGCAACGCCAAGTGGCTCAACGAAATTGCGCACTCCAACCCGCTCTGGATCAATCCGGAAGATGCGAAAAAACTTGGACTCACGACCGGAGACAACGTCCGCATCGAGACCGAGATCGGCTACTTTGTCACAAGGACCTGGGTGACTGAGAGTATCGCACCTGATATAGTGGCGTGCTCGCACCATATGGGGCGATGGCGCCTTGGTGAGGATCAAGGAACGGACAGGTGGTCCTCCAGTCTGGTAGAGATGATCGAAAAGGCCCCAGGGCAATACTTAATGCGACAGAAGCGCGGTGTATCGCCCTTCCAGTCGAGCGATCCAGACAGCATGCGAGTCTGGTGGAACGATGCCGGCGTACACCAGAACCTCACATTTCCGGTGCAGCCCGATCCGATTTCGGGCATGCACTGTTGGCACCAGAAGGTGCGCGTTTTGAAAGCCAGCGACACGGACCAGTACGGCGATGTCTTTTCCGATACCAACAAAGCTCATGAGGTTTTTAAACGCTGGCTCAAGATAACGCGACCGGCTCCAGGACCGGATGGCATGCGCAGACCGTGGTGGCTGCTCCGTCCGCTCAGACCGAGCACTAAGGCGTACAAGCTCGATTAGTAGGCGGCTGAAGCGGTTTTGATCGATTCAAGTGAGCAAAAGCGCGGCGACGAATTGGTGTTGATGCATGGTTTTTGATTAAATGTGGAATATAAGAAGCGGGAGGACCAAGGAGACTGGTTATGGGGAGTTTAGAGCGGCGAAATTCAATGATCCTCAGTGAGGTCAGTCAGTACTGGCGCGAGCTTCGATACGATCGGGCCCAGCCCAGCCAGAATAAGTTGTGCAACTCAATCGCTACGATCGATCTTGCTTTCAGCGGCACCAGCACCCTCAGTAAGCACCTGTCTCGCGACAAGTGGGCGCGGATCCGGACGGATCTTTTTGATGTTCTGGTGAGCAGCTTTCCCGGACATTTTCTGATCTATCAGGCCGACGGCACCGAGGCTTTCGAACCACAGGGAGATTGGCCCGATGAAGGTATCATCGAATTTTTTCCGAAACGATCCAATCGAAAATCTGATGTGGCTCGGGAGGACATCAATAAAGTGCATCCTGCTATTGTCTTGAGTTTGCGATGGTGCTGGGCAGATGGTCGCAATTCGATTGATCCTTGCGAATTCGAGTCTTATCGGGAGGCCGCTACCACCGATACCAGTGAAGAAGCTCAGATTGCCAGAGAATTCTTAGATCGAATCTGTGAGATATGTGCTGATGAAGCTCAGAAGTCGACGCGTATCGCTCACCGCAAGTGGTGGCGGCTGTCGTCGGAAGCTTCCTCCTGTCCGGATAAGCGGACGAAAAATCAGCTCAAAAGAGAGATGATGGAATTAGAAAACGTGTGGGGGGTGCCCACGTAATTGATCGTGGGATTGGCGGATTCGTCGGGGCGCGGCTTTGCGCCCCGATGTCTTTTTTCCTATTCTGCAAGGTGCTGGTGGATTCGCTTGCACTAGGATGTGCTAAGTCAGGGGTAAGCATTCAAAAGCCGTTGCCGGAGTCGAAACCTCAGATTTCGCTCGTATCATCGTGGCTTACCGGTCTGATTCTTCTGGTTATGCTCGTGATAGTGGTGTCGATTGTCAGCGCCGCAGTCCAGGTTCCGCATGCCGGAATAGGTCAAGGAGACAATCCTAATCTAATCCTGCCCGAGGGCAGCTCGATGCTTGGAACACGAAATCAAGATGCGTCGGAGACAGTAGAGGGCACGCCGGCCGACACCGGATTCATGAGTATCGATTCGAAGCCAGAAAAGCCGGATACAGATAAGTTGCCCGGAAGATGATCGTAAGCCGCAACCGGTCCCGGCTCCGCTCTAAGTATTGTTCGAACGACTGTAACCGCTTAGCCAACCTCAGTTCGAATATCATAAATGCAAAAAGAGAGCGTTCCTGACGAGGGACGCTCTCTTTTGATAGTTGGTTGGTTGATTATGCTTTCGCGGTTGCTTCCAACCGAGCATTCATCGTAATCTTGGCGTTGAATAGTTTCGATATTGGGCAGCCGGTTTTGGCGTTGTTGGCGGCGGTGTCGAACTGCTCTTCCGTGGCGCCCGGGATTCGTGCGGCTACATCGAGATGAATTTCGGTCACTGTGAATCCGGAATCCAGCTTCTCGAGCGTTACTGTAGCGGTGGTGTTGATTCTTTCCGGCGTGAGACCGGCATTGCCAAGCTGTCCGGAGAGAGCCATTGAGAAGCAACCAGCATGGGCAGCTGCGATAAGCTCTTCTGGATTGGTGCCTTTGCCATCTTCGAAGCGGGTGCCGAAGCTGTATTGCGTTTTTTCGAGCACGCCGCTGTCGGTGCTGATCGTACCTTTGCCGTCTTTCAAGCCATTTTGCCATTCGGCGGACGCTTTGCGTTTCATCGTCATACTCCTGTAGGTGTTCTGCGTTTTAGTCAAAAAAGGATAGTACAGACAGACTAGATTAAGTAGTCATATCGCTCTGGTTAAGCGCTTTAGCAACATTCTGTGACGATCCGGAATTTAAGCAATCGCAGGCGAAACCCTTAAGAAAGGTCTTCATAAGCCATCCATCACAATCACTCTGTGTTGCACCCGACTCAGAGAATGCGCATCTTGCGCTTGACCTGATGAAGACCGGATCGACCGGCAGTCCTGTCGTCTATATTGATACTAAATATGATGGCACCTTCGAATCGGTCGATCGCTAGCGCTCCCTTACCTGTTGCGGTTTATATCCATAGTGAAAAGTTTCTTTGGAACGAACTCTTTCCATTGCGCCGTCTTTGCGGTGTCCGATACAATACTGGTCTTGCGGCTCGTAATTGAGTCGGCATGTGCGTGCTTTCCACGAGGAATCCTTGACATGACCACCCGACGCCGTCAGGAGCGGATTACCGCCGAATTCAACATGCCGGGCACTCTCATTGATGTGAGCAGACCAGGCTCGCAGATAGCTTTGCCGGTCATACATGTAATCTCGTATGGACCAGACGGATTCATCGAAAAAGATGTCAATGAATTGAGCGAGTTAATCGTTCTTTTCGCCAATTGGCCGGTGACCTGGGTCAATGTCGACCCGATGGAGCACGGACCGAACGCCCGCCTGATTATCGAGAATTTCGCCAAGGTCTTCAGTCTGCATGAGCTCGTTGTCGATGACATCGTCAACGTGCATCAGCGCTCCAAAGTGGAGGAGTATGAGGAGCATCTTTTCGTAGTCACGCGCATGCTCATCGATAGAGATGACGTCGAGACTGAGCAACTGAGCTTATTTTTAGGAAAGAACTTTGTTTTGACATTTCGTGAGGTTCCAAAGGATTGTCTTGACTCCGTGCGCGAAAAAATTCGCAAAGGCAGAGGTCGAGTGCGTCAGGAGAAGTCCGATTACCTCATGTATGCCATCATTGATGCGGTTGTGGACAGTTACTTCCCTTTGCTCGCGTCTATGGCGGAGCGCATCGACCAGATCGAGGACGCCGTCCTGGAGAGCTATGACGAGGATACGCCATCGGATATGTATCAGATTCGGCGTGACGTGCTCTCCCTCAGGCGAGCGATCTGGCCGGCCCGCGAGGCGCTCAACTCGCTGATTAGGGACACCATGCCGTTGATCAATGACAATACGCGACTGTATCTGCGCGATTGTCACGATCACGCCGTGCGGATCATCGACTTGCTCGAGATGTATCGCGAAGTGTGCTCCGCCTTGATGGAGGTGCATTACACGCGGGCGAGCAATCGCCTCAATGAAGTAATGAAAGTTCTCACCATCATTACCGTACTGTTTATACCACCAACACTGGTGGCTGGTATCTATGGCATGAACTTCAATTCCAAAGTTTCACCCCTGAACATGCCGGAATTGGAATGGTACTTCGGCTATCCGGCAGCGCTTCTGTTGATGATTCTTGTGACACTGGCGGTAGTAGCATTCCTGTACTTCAAGGGATGGCTGCGCACCAATACACCATCCAAAAAATCACGCCCTTAATTCTGCGTGCTGCTCGACCTTTACGGCTTCCGGCACCATGGCCAGTTCTATGATGCGAAATGGCGGACTGTCGGGAAAGCTTCTGCGCAACAGCAGCATGGCGACATTGTCGCCCTTCTTGAGCTTCATCCGTATGTGAGCTATTCGCTACCGCCATTAGTACCAGGGTAGGTGGCCAATAGTCTTTTCCTTACTTGCATATGTTTCCCTCCGTTCCAGAGTGTGTTTGGGTAATGCGGAACGACAGTCAAACCAGCTTTCAACTAAGGGACGCCCAGCACAGTCCCAGGTTCCCTTCAATCTGTCAGCAGATTGACGAAATCAACAGTCGGTGGCGCGCTGGAACGGTTTGCTTTTCAGGTTGTACTTCCATTCTATGTCTTGCCGGCGCTCGTAGATTTCGCGATAGTTGCCCATGTTATTTCATACCGGCTTCATCCACGGTGCTCAATTTCATTCGTGCAAATGCCAGTTTGGCAAAGGCATCTAGCGAATTGAGGACGTCATGGGCAGCAGTCTGGGGAGTTGTCTCAGCGGGCTGGTAGTCTTGCGCCCGACCTGAGTGTAACTTCAGAGGAAATTCGCCCATCGCCTGACTGAAGAGCCCTAAGGGGGCATCTTCAACCGCTGCTCGTCCGGTGAATGAGGCATCCAGTTGCTCTGATGGCACGGTTGCCTCTGGTGAAAAACTTTCAAAAGACTGTTCGGATTGGGGACAAATCAGAATCTCTTCCAATCTGTCGGAGCCACTGTTATTCGTCGAATCTTCTTCCATGCCGAATCTCCTTCGTAAATAAAACGCCCAGTTCCTGCCATCATGTTGCGTGAGGATGATTACAGCGAAATTACGAGCGCAGTTAATTCGTCTTGTGCAGATTAAACTTGGCGGTGAAGTTTTTGTAATCATTTCCTCCGATACTATGCAAGAGCCTGTGTCGAACCACGACTAACGATTGCTCACCATATAGTTGTGGTAGCACCCCCGGTGCAGTGCCTTTCGCTTATTCGACGGAGGATTGTAATCATGGGAACAGATCAGCCCCAAAAAGAGCCTGCAAAAGAGGAAAAGAAAGAAGATGTAAAACTCGACTTTGAGGGATTCGTAAAAACGGTGGACAGGTTTTTGGAGCTCACCAAAGACGAGTTCCAAGACTTCGAGAAGGTCACCACAAATGCAAAGGCCGCATTGACCACTTTCGGTAAACTCGACAAAAATGCCGACGGTTTCCTAAAGACAGAGGAGATCGATCTTGCTGAGAACGATCCACTCATATCCAGTAAGCTGTCGCAAGACGAGAGGACATTTTGGAAGTCGGTGAGAAAGCACCAGTATCAGATCGAGCAATTCAGCAAAGATACCAACGGCGAAAAATGGTTCGCAACGGAAGGCAATGGCGTGACCAGAGCCGACCTTCAGGTGATAGCCACAAATGCGGCTACTTCGAGAGCTGACATAGCCAAGGGCAACAGCATCCGCAATCTGGATTTTTCTAAACTTGACGCTAATAGGGACGAGGTGGTCACCAGTGCCGAGCTCGGTCGAGCATACTCCGACCCATCGTTGCCGCAAGCCACTAAAGACATCGTGCGTGGGCTTCAAAATGCAAGTTTACCGGGGTATTTCGGATTTAGCCGGAGCGATTTGTACGATCACGCCAGGAAGTTCGACGGTCATCAGTGGACGACAAGAATGATGGCACAGGATTTTCCAGCTCTTCAAAAGCCCTATAAAGACAAATGATTTGAAAGTGTAGTCTATCAGGTATAAAGTTAAGGCGGACTCGATATGAGAAGTGAAGCTGCTGCGTCAATACCTGGTGACAGATTGAGCAAGATCTTAGTGGTCGAAGATGACGTAACTTTTGCACCTGACCTGATCAAATGGCTGGTGCATGAAGGTCATGTCGTCGACCATGTGGTCACAGGCAAAGAAGCGCTTGAGTGGCTTTCTACTTACACATACGACTGCGTCATTCTCGATCTCAATTTACCGGATACGGACGGCGTCGCTATATGCCGTCTGTATCGGCATTCCGGCGGTACCGCTCCGTTGTTGTTCTTAACCGGGCAGAGTCAATCAGAGTTCAAGGAGATTGGTCTGGACTCCGGTGCGGACGATTATATCGTCAAGCCTCCGGACTTGCGGGAGTTGAGTGCGCGTGTTCGTGCGCTGCTCAGGCGCGCGGGCGGGACGGCCTCCAATCTGCTGCGTGCCGGTCCGTTTGTTCTCATGCCTGCGTCCAGAAAGGTGACGAAGCAGGGCAAGGAGATTGAGTTGACTGCGCTGGAATATTCATTGTTCGAGTTCTTCGTGCGTAATAAGGGTATTGTTTTCTCTGCCGAAGAGCTTCTCGATCGTGTCTGGCATTCCGACAGCAATTCTTCACCACATACGGTGCGGGTTTGCATTACCAGATTAAGGAGTAAGCTCTTCGACGATGATTCTGAATGTTCAATTAAAACCATCTATGGTGCCGGTTATATTTTTGAATAGGATCTGGCGGACGTTTGTAGAGTGAAAACAGTTAACGACATGAGATAATTCTGTGCATGGCGATCCCGGGCTAAGATGTTCAGATTCCCGTTGAGACTAAAACTTTTGAATTCCGGTCTTCTGGTAATCGGTTTTACTCTCATTTGTCAGCTAATTTTCATGACTGTCCTGGCCTGGCAACTGTCCGACGCTGACAGACAGCTGTGGCTTCAGTTGCACGAGTATCATTGTGTAGCAGCAGGCAACAAGGTGATCGAGCTCTTTTATAGAGCCAGTCGAGATCTCGCCCGCTTTGCGATTCTCAGAGATCCGAGCAGCTTGAAGAAGTACGAGCGCCATGCCGAACAAGTGAAAGTCGCGGGTGAGTACACATGGACTTTGATGGAGACCCACCCGGAGGCGTCTCCGGCAGTCGTCAAAGAGGCTTGTGTGCTAAGCGACAAAGCTTTGACCACGCTGTCTGAGGTTCGGCGTGCCTTCGAACTCGAACCTGACTCGGTGGTTGACAGGGGACGGGTTGTTCAAAGAACGACCGACATCCTCTCGAGCTACTTCGAGGTGCTTGGAGATGTCGTAAGAGGGGAGCAGAAGGTCAGACATAGGCTGCAGATCAAGAAGCGCGTCCGGCACCAATCGGTTACGTCGGTGATTCTGGTTGGTATTCTGCTTAGCGCTGGGCTTGCGGTTGCGATTGTCTTTATCTGGATCCAGGGAGTGACAAAACGCATCGATCATCTCATGGAAAACTCGCGGAGGCTTGGGCGGGGAGAGGCTCTGCTTCCGTACAGCGGCATTAACGATGAGATTGCGCAGCTGTCGAGCGGGCTGTTTGCGGCGGCTAAGCAGCTGCACGAGTCGGATCAGGCTCGCCAGGAGATGGTGGCGGTGGCTAGTCACGAATTGCGCAGTCCTTTGTCGGCAATCTCGGCGACGTTGGTTTTGGCTCGGGAAGGGGTCTACGGTCCGCTCAACAGGCTTGGTCGTGAGCGATTGAAAGAGGCGGAGATTGATACAAAACGGCTGCTCAACACGCTCAACGAGCTTCTTGATGTTCATAAATTGGAGTCAGGCAAGATTGAGCTCCAGATCGAAAACGTCGATATGATGGAGATTCTGGAGGTGGCAGTTGACGAAATCTCTGCGTTTGCCACCGGGCGTGGTGTGCGACTGGGGGCGCGCAAGCCCTCTTTTATGGTCGAGGTCGATCCGACCAGGATCGGCCAGGTGCTGATTAAGATTGCATCATATATAGTCCTTCATAGTCCCAGCAATTCGCTTTTGCGTATTGAAACTTTCGAAAAGGGCAGGCACATTGAGATTGAGATAGCTAACCCCGACAGTTCGCTTACCACTGAGCAGTTGCTTTCGATGTTCGAGCGTTATGAAAGTGATGAGCAGCTGGATCCTGAAAGCAAATTTGGTTTCATACTCGCCAGAGGGATTATTGAAGAGCATGGTGGCACATATGGTGTGAAAGAAGGCTCCTGCGTCTGGTTGAGACTGCCTACCAGGAGGGGCAACTAATGCTGACGAAAGTGCTGCGCCTCAAGCTGTTGCCAGCCGGTCTTCTGCTTATCGGAAGCACACTGGTGATTCAGATGATTTATCTGTTCTCTCTTGGATACCAGCTGGACAGATTGGACAATGAGATAAGGATGGCATCGATTCCCTATGAATGCGTTGCCAAAGCGAGCTCTTGTCTGAAGCTGTTCTACCAGGCGAATACATGTTTGATGGCCTATAAGATTACCGGCGATCAAGCGTTTGGAGGTTTTTTTGCGGCCTCAGTCAAAAATTTCAAGGAGGAGCTGGATGCTGTGTCGAGCTTCATGCGGAGCTCCCCGGAGACTATATCACCGGATACGGTGGCAGCTACAGATAGACTGGGAGGCCAGGCTGTCGAGGCTTTGACGACAATGAGGGAGATGTTCGAAAACAGAGATCAATTCATAAGTCCGGTGCAATTGAAAATGATTCAGAACAGCGCCGAAAGATTTGTTGATGAGTTTTTTACGAAAGTTACTGGCAGCGTAATTGCAACCGGTGAGGTGCAACAACGCCGACTCCAGACGGAGTCGGCTCTCAGGCATGTGGTGAAGATCCTGCTTGTAAGCGGGTTCTTCTTGAGTGCCGGCTTGTCTGTTGCCAGTTTGATCTTCTGGATTGGTACGATCAATTCCAGGATAGAGATCTTGTTGGAAGACTCACGCCGCCTGGGTGAAGGAAAACCGTTGCTCGAAGTCAAAGGTGGCTTTGACGAAATCGCAGAGCTTGAGCTGGTCCTTCATAAGGTGGCAGATGAATTGAAGGAAACTAAGCAGATCAAGCTGGAGTTCATTGAATTCTTGAACAAGAGCCTGTTTTCTCATCTCGAATCGATACAAACGACGCTGAAGATCGGTTGTGCGGGGGAGTTCGCACTCGATCAAAAAGGCAGGGACAGGTTCGAGAAGGCTCTTACGAGTACGAATAGGTTGATCAGTCTGATTCACGAATTGCTGGATGTTCATAAAATCGAAACAGGCGTATTTCTCCAGACCCGCAGCAATACTAATGTTCTTGAGCTTCTGCAGTCCGCGGTATCGGAGATGGAGGCTCTGGCGTACAGCAAGAAGGTGGCTCTGAAGGTCGACTGTGAGCCGATTACGGCATCGATAGATGCTGGGAGAATTCAACAAGTGCTTATCAACCTGATCTCGAATGCGGTGAAGTATGCACCAGAAGGTTCAATCGTCAGCATCTCCGCCTGGAAAGACCAAAATGCGCTCGAGGTGAATGTTCGCGATCAGGGTAGCGGCATTCCCGAAGAATTTCTCGGAAGCCTCTTCAGTCGCTATCAACAGGCGCAAGGATCGAAGGATGGGACCGGCCTGGGATTGTTCATCAGCAAAGCGATTGTGACTGAACATGGTGGCGCTATTGGTGCCGATAATCCGACTGGTGGCGGAGCATTGACATGGTTTACCATTCCACTCGAGACCTCGGAAGCCTTTCCCAAAGCCCAATCTTAGAGAGTCCCGCTTCCGTCTCAATATCGACTTTGTGCCCTTGCAAGGACTGCTTCGACTGCCTTCATCTTTCGGCTTGAGCTAGAGATTGACAGTGCACCGAGCTTATAGCACTTCTGCTCGAAAAGCTTGTGGCTTTCCGTCAGGTGTGCCAACGCGGACTGCCGATCGCCGGCTGCCAGTTCTCGACGTCCCAGCTCGAATAGCATGTCTGCCTGGAGAAATGGATCTACCTTTTCTTTCCTGTGCGGTTGATTGACGAGGTTCGTTAAAACTATTATGGACGCCGGTGTTTGTTGAAGTCCGTCGAGGGACCTGATCAAATCTCGCCACACGTTGGTAGTTGCTAGACTCTCTCCATTGGTTTGCCTCGCCACTCGTATAAGAATGTTTCTAGCTTCCGGTAATCTGTCAAGCTTTTCCAGGATGGCTGCCAGCCTGATGCCTGTCACCACCAGGTTGGCATCATCGTGTCGGGTTCTGAAGCGACTCGATAATGTCTGGACAATGTAAGCTCTGACCAGATCGATGTTGCCCTCTATCTGTGCGGATTGAGCAGGAAGTTCGAATGGCAGTGTTACCGGGGTCTGGTCATCTTCTCGGTAGTCGATTTCTCTGAGTGCTTGAGCGCATTTTTGAAAACGTTGTTCGTATGTTTTGTCGAAGATATAAGAATCCTCCAGCTCACAGGCTCTTTGAAAGAGAGCTCGGATGCCATTTTTTTTGGACTCCATCGACTCCAGAAGTCCTACCAGAGCGAGAAACTCTTCTACTCTGAACGGCAACACATCGTCGCGCTGTGCCTTGATGTTTGTTATCGCATTCGATGCGACAAGCGACTGCTCAAAAAGCTTATGTGCCGCATTTTTGTGTCCTTGATCGACTTTTATGAAGGCCAATCGATTCCTGGCATAGACCAACTGAAACTGTGCAATCATCTGCTGTGAGCTGGCGGAATTGTTCTTCTCAAGTGAGTCAATCGTGGCTCGAAATAATTTTGCTGCCTTCCGGGGATCTTCCTTCAAGAAATCGGTGGCAAATTTGTTGTCAGTGATCTGTAGATAAGGCACCGGATCGCTCAATGAAAGAGCGCTTGAGCGTGCCTGCTCCAAAGCTTGCTTAGTTATCTCGTGGTTGCCGTTTAGCCGAGCGCGCGTGGCTCTCGACATGTATGAATCCCACGATCTTAAATCGTGGTAGTCGTCCATTTCCGCAAAACAATGTTTTAGAGAGAAGCCTATTGCTGTGCTGATTAAACTCAAGACACAGAGCTGTTGCAAGCGAGCGATATTGGTTTTTCTCGTTCCAGCTTTGTGCATTTTCTCAATCTTATAATGACGTTTGTTTAGAAAAGCCTCATTGGCCGTCGGGAACTGGACCGGTCTAATCAAGCGTAGTCAATCAGCATGATTATCTAACAATACTATACGTTTTTGACCAAAGAATAAGCCGAGCCATAGCAGGGCTCGGCTTATTCTTTGTTGGATCTGTCGAACAGATCAATTACGTGGCGACATGCCTTTGCCTAAGAAGAATTAGCGTCTGCGGCGTGAACCGGCGAGCTCCTCTTCTTCCTCTTCCTCTTCCTCTTCCTCTTCCTCGTAGTCTTCGTCAAGCTCGTCGGTAATGCGCTCGAGCTCTGCTTCCAGGATATCGCTAGGATCGATTGCTTCGGTCATCACTTCTTCCATAGGATCTGCAATACCGAGCTGTTGGCAGGCGGGAACCAGGCAGCGGGTGATGATTTCATCAAGAATCTCTTCGATGACTTCCGGATCGGCTTTGGCATCGTGGCTGGTCAGGGTTTCCATGTCGTCTTGCATGTTTTTGAGAACTTGCAAAGTATAAAGGATGTATTTTTCAGTCTTGACTTCAGGCATGTCTTAATCTCCTGTCTCCCTCGGGACACAATCACTTGCTGCCCTCTTCGGCAGCTGCTGTTCAAATTTATCACATCAGCCTGTAGAGCTGAGTTTAGATGGTATTGAACTAAATCTTTTGATCCATTAATTGTTGAAGACAGGCCTTTCGTGAGCTTGCAAAGTTTGGTCGTGCCCGCTCATTCAGTCGGCATGCTCGATAAGGGCCTTGCTTTCCTCGAAACAGCCTCGCTCACTTGTACAGGCGGAGGTGTGAGCGAGCTGGTAGTCCGGACCGAACGGTTCACCGGTGCATATGCATCTATAGGTGGTTGTGACTGTATCCTGCGTATAGAAAGGCAGACCGCCCCCTTCCAACTTTCCGTAGCCGTTTTTGGCTCGAAGAAAGCGGCAGTACTGCTTATTGTCGGCTGTCATCGGCCTGCTCCTGAAGCTTTCAAGAGAGCCCTCTTTACTGCCACCTCCAGCATCGCTAACTTATAGTCGTTTTGAGAGAGCGGCTTGGCGTTGCCGAGCGCGAGTTTTGCTGCTTCCGTCGCCGTTGATTCATTTACCGCCTTGCCAGCCAGGAAACTTTCGGCTGGTTTTGCGCGCCACGGTGTGGGAGCGGCAGCGCCGAGGATGATCGAGACGGAGTTCACGATGTTGTCCTTGAGTTGGAGCGCGACGGCGCAGTCGCCGGTCGACCAGTCGAAGGAGTCTTTCTCACCCATTTTGACGTGTGCGGATTTGTACGATTTGTTGGGAATCTTGATCGCAGAAATCAATTCGCCTGCGCTCAAGACATTCTCTCGCAGCACGTCTTTGTCTGGGCTCACGAAAAACTCTTCAAGCAGGATCTCTCTTACACCTTGCTTTGATGTCAGTTCCAGTGAGCCGCCCAGAGCTACTAGAGCGACGGCGGCAGTGGACGGGTGAGCTATGGGGCAGATCTCATTATCAAAGATAGCGTGATATTTGTTTTCCCCATCAATTGCATGGCAGGTTTTGCCGCCTTTTTTCAGGCAGTTAAACTCATTCGAGCGAAAATACCAACAGCGGGGACGCTGCAGGAGGTTGCCTCCGATTGTCGCGGCGTTGCGAATGTTGGGAGTGGCGATGTGTGCTGCTGCATCTGATAGCGCGGTGAATCGCTCCCTTATCGCATTGTGCTCCGCCAATTCCGACAGCGTCATCAATGGGCCGATTGTGACATCACCCGATTTCCCGTCGACGGAGACGCTATGAAGGCTGGTGATTGTTCTGACATTTACCAGTCTGGTTGCTGGAAGGACGCGTTCTTTAAGAAGGTCCAGGAGATCGATGCCACCTGCTTTGATGACTGACCCCTGAGAGTCCTTCTTGCCTCCCATTAGGTCAGCCGTGCAGGAATCAGTCAACTTTACCGCTTCTTGTGCGGACTTTGCATCCACCCACTCGAATCGTTTCATTATCTGGGGCCTCCTTTCTTCAGAGCGGCAAGCACCTTGTCTGGTGTCATAGGCAGGGAATAAATTCTTACTCCGATGGCATTTGCCACTGCATTAGCGATGGCTGCAGCCGTCGGGACAATCGCAGGCTCACCTATGCCGGTTGCATCGGTGGCGGAGCGTCCGAGGTATTCTTCCAATAAAACTATCTCGATTTTGGGAACCTCTTTGGCGCCCACGAGCTTGTATTGTTCGACATTCGGGTTGACTATAACTCCGCTGTGTTTGTCGACGTGCCGGTTTTCATACAGCGCCCAGGAAATGCCCTGCAATACGCCTCCGTTGATCTGGCTTTCAAGTGCCAGTGGATTGAGCGGGCGTCCGCATGAGTGAGCCGCGACGATGCGATCGACATAAATCCGACCGCTCTGCGTGTCTACCCTTACTTCGGCGAATTGAACGCTGCTCAACCTTCCAAAGCCGACGAAGTTGCCTTTCTCGAAACCGCCGTAGTCTTCGGTGCGACTGGCAATAAAAGAGAGCTGATCGGTGGGCAGATCCTTTGCCAGCTTCTTCAAGGCAATCGAGTTGCTGCCGTCTTTTTTCAAGATCTTTCCGTCTTTCATGACCAGATCGTCTGCTTCTGCCGAAAGCCTTGACGCAGCAAAATCGAAGATTTTGAGTTTTAAATGATGAGCAGCCTTTCTCGCTGCGGGGCTGATCGAGCCGGTGGTGACGCTGCCACCCGAAGCGGGGCCGGTCGGGAAGACTGTATCTCCGATGCGTACAACTACATCGGCGGCGAGCAAGCCAAGCTCCTCTGCCACCACTTGGGCGAGCACCGTTCTTATTCCGGTGCCGATATCCTGGACGCTGGAAAGAATCTCGACTCCGCCGTCGTTGGTCAATCTGACCTCGCAGGACGAGTTCATATCGACAAATCTGGGCCATTCACCCTGAGCCATGCCCCTGCCGGTTCTTACTGCGCCGTTGTCTGATCCT
>CAZISK010000088.1:0-14242 GCA_964541355.1 uncultured Candidatus Obscuribacterales bacterium | reverse complement strand
TCAACAGCCACGAACGCGGTGAACCTGGTCAACACCGAGTGGGTTTCAGAAAGCTGCACGATTTGCTTGCGCACCGAATCTGCTGGAGTTAGCCTGAAGGAATCTTCGAGATCGAGAATGTGCGTCTTTGCCCACATCTGCGAAATCGAGGGCAGATTCAATTTTTGCATCGACAGCCGCTGATCGAACGCTTTGCCGTCCGACCACCGTCCTCTGACGCGTATCGACCCAGTGCCTTGCACTCTTACGAATGCAGTAATCGCTCTTGAAGCGAATAAATCCGGCAAATCTTTTGGTGCTATATCGGACGAATTTATTTCGGCACCGTCAACACCAAGTATATGCAGGTCGGTGATGATTGGCTGACCAATTTCATAGCTGATGTTCCTCAATGCACGCTCCACATCCGTTCCTGGAGCGACAAAGGTAGATGTACCACCGCCTAGATTTGCCAGCCGTTTCAAGAGACCGGTGTTCACAGCGGTATCAACTCCGACGGTAAAGATTCGAGCATCACCAATTTCCTGTTGGACTCGTTTGAGAACCCCGGATTCATTGCCGACTTGACCGTCTGTGATCACTACCAGAGTCGGGATACGCTGGTCAGCGTCGCTGATTTTGACCTCATTGAGGGCTGCGCCGATCGCCTGATCTAGTGCCGTGCCACCACGTGCGTCTATCGATCGAAGATATGCGTCACCCTTCTGAAGGTGTTCTTCGTCAGCCGGGAAGAACATTCCGGTTCGGCTGGATGCCCCAGATGGCAGCATCCATTCCATCCGATCATCGAAAGCGAGAATGGCAAATCGATCGGACGGTCCGAGCGTGTGCAGCAACAAAGAACAAGCGCGAATGGCGGAGATCATCTTGACTCCACCCATCGAGCCAGAACGGTCTAAGACGAACAAGACGTCTCTGGGCGAACCGAGGAAGCCGTTTCGTTTTGGTGGCATGATCGTGAGCATGCCAAATTGTTCGCCATGTGCGTCCTTATAGAGGACCATGGACGATTTGACTGTGTTCGTTGCCAGGTGCCACGACAGCACGAAGTCTCTATTCAGGCGCTCATCTTCGCGTGACAGTTCAACGCGCGTGCAGTTGATTTTGTTGGATTTGTCACCACTCAACGAACTGGTCTGAGTCGCGTGTTGACAACAAGTCATTTCGCTTATTGAATTGCCATTGTTTGCATGCATTATGTCGACAGTGAGGCTGAGTTTTACATCGGCCTGCGAGCCAGGGGCCAGGCGTGGTGGTGAGATTCTGGACGCATCGGGAACCAAATTAGTATCGTGCTCTGTGCCCGTTCCAACGCTATCGCCCTGGCGTGCAACTCCGGCGATGTATCTCGGTGCCACCACCAGCGGTAGACGCAACTCCGTCTTGCCGTTTTCAAAGTAAGGCAAAATCTCAGAATATGTTAGCAACACACTTACTTCTTCGTTCGGCGGGATATTTCCAACCTGCATCGTGAAGACATCGTCACGTTCTTGCTCCAATAGCGCAGCTCGTTTGCCGTCCTCCAGTGCTTGCTGGTACTGACGTCGAGCCTCCTGTCGTTCTTTCACGATCCCTTTTACCGTGCGATCGCCCACGCGCAGTTCAAAGGAGCTTATGACGCATCCGCCCGAAAGAGGAAAGGTGTACACAGCTTCGAGGTGTTCAGAAAACGAGTTTATAAAAACCTGCTTGATGTTGACAGATGCAATTCGGTCGGCAACGGTTGCAGAAATCTGAACCTCCTGCAATGGCATCACTTTCCTTTCCGTGGCTGTCAACGCATCCAGCGACCCGAGACTGCGTGGTGCATAGCCAATAGGCAAATCTATTAGCGGTACCTTCTGTCCTAGTTTACTCATTCGTTTACTCCTCCTCGCGTCCCTGCTTTTTTAAGGCGTCGAGAGCCGCTTGAATCCTTTGTGCCATTCCGGCTGTGTCAACGGTTGATATCCAGTCTCTGTCGACCAGGAGCTTTATTCCTGGTTCGTCTACGACTTCAAGCCAAACCCTGGTTTTCTTAACGTTTGACTCGCCGTCATCAGATTGTCGTCCCTGAGAAAGACTGACTAAAAGAGACTCCAATTGTCGATCGTTCAAACCAAGTAGACGGGATTGTATGTCGGAAAGCGGAGCACCATGCCCTTGCAGTGCTTTTATTGCAAGCAATTGCAAAACCTGACGTTTTCCGTATTTTGCAAGTCTTCCCTCCATGCGTGGACGATCTATGAGCCCGAGTGTTGTGTAATAGCGGATCGTGCGGGGATCTGGTACAGGTGAAACCCGGCTGTCCTGGACTGCTCCAAGCAATTGGTAGTAGTCCAGAAGGTGAGCGACCTCGCTGGCCAACTCTTCAAGCGTCAAATTAATAGGTTGAACCACCATAACAGTAATTTAGCAGAGATACTGTCGTCATGTCAAGGGTGTGAATCCATGCAAGTGATACCGCGTAGTGGTTTGTTCGTGGTGCAACGATGACAGTAAGTTTAAACTCTTTTGTCTTTTTACTGTTACCGTTTGAGACCGGCGCAGAAAACCGAACGATGTGTTTCAAATACAGGCGCCTTTCTGCCTCCAGCGCGATAACCGTTGAGAATATCGATTCCCGAGCGTCCGGGCAGCTCCCAGTCGAGGATCAGCAAATCGTAATCAGAGATCTCCAGAAGCTCGGCCGCGTCTTCGCCGCTTTCGGCGAGTTCGACCGAGTAAAGTTCGCGAGTCAGGCACTGCTCCAACATACTCGCAAAAATCGGATCGTCTTCGACCACTAGAATGCGTGCCACTAGATTTAGTGCCTCCCTTTTTGCAGTGCATCGTCCAGCATCTCGTCGGCTCTTGTTCGCTCTTGCTGCGCTCTGACCTTATCTTCAAGGGATTCGTAAATATCTGCTCGAGTGTAGACGAATTGATTGTTGTGCGGATAAATCTCAATCAATCGATCGTACTCCGCAAGTGCCTCCTGGAAGTTTTGGATTCATTTCGAAAACATTTCCAAATTGTGAAACAGTCCGTTGTCAAGACGATGTATCAGTTTAGAGATGTCTGAATGGCACCATCTGGAGTCCTGGGCAGAACCGGCTTGAGGTCTAGAAACCAACTCACCGTCAAAGCCGGCATCCGTGATCTGTTTGCTTGGCAATCAAGATTGGTCGGTGTCGGTTGTGCTCAGCTTCGGGTCCGGGATGGTGAACCAGAAGCAGGCTCCGCCTTCTGCCGGCGTTGTGCAGCCGATCTCGCCATGATGGGCGCTGACGAGCATCTTCGAGATATAGAGACCGAGACCGGCTCCTGCTTTTTTGGTATCGGACGGTTGGTCGAGTTGAAAATACTTCTGGAAAAGCTGTCCTTGCTGCTCTTCTGGAACTCCTGGTCCTTCGTCCAAGATTTCAAAGCGCGAATCATGTTCGGACCTGGTTACGCGGATGGTAATGGTCGAGTCTTTCGGCGCGAATTTGATTGAGTTGGAGATCAGATTTACGAGAATTTGAATTACTCTATCGGCATCACAAGCGATAACGATATCTTCGCCAGTCTCGATTTCGAATCCTATCCCCTTCACGTCAGCAATTCCGCGCACCGCGCTTAAGGTTGGACCGACGACATCGTCCGGACTGACGTCGGCAATACTGAGCTCGATGCTGTCGTGCTCTAGCTTTCCAATTGTCAGCAAGGTGTCCGCCATGCGTACGAGGCGCTCGAGATCGGCTGTGACTCGTTTGAGCGAGCGCAGCACGGGCGACGTTAACGATGCCGTGTCTCTTTCCAATATCGTGATTAGAGCGATGTTGCAGGATGAGAGCGGCGAGCGCAGGTCGTGGCTTACCATGTCCAGCATTGTCGCTCGCAACTCTTCGGATTTTATCCTGGCGTCAGCCATCTCGCGAAAGCTTTGCCCCAGGACCGCCAACTCATCGTTGCCGCTCAAAGTCTCTAAGGATTTGGAACCTTCAGAGAATGACTTGATGTTCTGAAGCAGCAAGCCGATGCGAGCCAGAGTCCATTTCCCGTAGAAGAAGGCAAGAACTGCCGCGAGCATGATACTGCATATGATACCGGCAATTACGATGGTCAATAGATATTGGTTATTTTCCAGCGATTTTGGTGAAAACTCCTTGGCGATCGGTGAAAAATGCTTTTGAATCTTGCGATCGTCAACCATCAAATTGCGCATCGCAAGCATCACTTCCTCGTACCATTCTCTCTCGTCGATAAAGCGAGAGAGGGCAACCTTTGGCTCCACCCCAGAGAAGTCGGTCTCGGCTGCCGACATGATGCCCAAAAGGTCAGTGGCATGCTTGCTGAACTCCTGGACAATTTCTTTCGACTCTTGATCTAGTCCGGACAAGGAGTCGAGTTGCTTGAGCTTTTGGGATAGCTCCTTTGCAGTAGACGTATGTTGCTCTTGCGTGAGTTTGGGCGGTACGTACCGGCGCGCCAGTTGCACGACTATGAAACGATCGACAATCGTTCGTACATCCTGGCAGGTAGAAAGGATTTGTTTGCTGGTAGTCTCTTGACTTGCTGCCGTATTAATGCGATGAAGACTGGTTATAAGTGCTACGGCCAAAGCGATCTGCAGTCCCAGCGGGAGCCCAATCAATATTAGTCCTTGCGTCCATAGTTTCATTTCGAGCTTATTGTATTTGATCGAGAGACATAGTGGGTATGCTCCGGCGCTGGTTCTATCGATTTCGAACTTGATCGTGATGGACTCAATGTCCTAAGTAGAGACGTCGCTGGGTTGTCCATTGATTGATATAAGCGGCGCGCTCTTCTCCTCTGGTTCTTTCCGTTAGGAGCTTGAGTATGGCTTCGAATTGTTTTTCGGCCAGTGCAGTTTGCTTGAGTGCTAAAGCTTCTTTTGCTATCTCTCGCCGCGCCTGCAGTATGCCAAGCAAGCGAGGAACTGGTAATGATGAATGAAGTGAGTCGATGAGTGCGTCTGCTTTGTCCAGATACCCGGTCTTCGCCAGCATAGAAGCTTTCAGAGCAAGTGCTTGAATATACAAATCGTAGTTTTGCCGTGTACTCGGTGGTGCCACCTTTTGCGCCAGCATGTAAGCTTCGTCTATCTCAGCCAGCATTTGCTTGCTCGGGACCGATACGCCGAAGGCGTTCGGTGCGTTCTTACCGACCTCGATTTGGGCTACCTTCAAATTTGCTTCATTGTCAGTCCATTTGTTGGCGTGCACCGTAGAAACTATTCTCTTGCAAAGCTCCGAATTGCTCTGCGAATGGGGCAGCTTAATCAGGAGGCTGAGCACTCGTCGGTCTCGAGGTCTGAGCTCTTCAAATCGATCGACCAGTTTGATCGCGGTACTCGGGCTCTTGCTAAGAACTTGCTGAAATCTGTAAACGAACCAAACGAGATACGAATCCATTTCGGCATTAATGCGGGCAGTTTGTTGTTCTCGAGGTCTAGTGCTCATGATTCGATCGCATTCTTTCAGGACGTCGAAGAATGTATTCCACTCGTTGCCTTGCGCAAGTAAATGGAGAAGGGTCATGCGCTCATCCATCGCATCGGTACAATCTTCGCCGAGCAGTTTAGATATAAGATCGACCACATGACGTTGATCGCGGGCGGCTAAATAGTACGTCATCTGATGAGCATGCAGGTCTCTCGAACGTCTCCAGTAGCGTGCCTCGATGAGCTTGCCTCGATGCAGTCTTTCAATTACCGGCCACAGTTGT
Organism: uncultured Candidatus Obscuribacterales bacterium; assembly: GCA_964541355.1. GTDB lineage: Bacteria > Cyanobacteriota > Vampirovibrionia > Obscuribacterales > Obscuribacteraceae > JADYXR01. The sequence goes on along the minus strand of CAZISK010000088.1, from coordinate 8,551 downwards.
TGGAGTATGGGTTGTGCTTGATCGACCCTATTCATCCTCAATAATGTGTCAACTCTGGCAAGATCAAGATCTAGAGCGATGGGGTGAGATTCCGGCAACTTACACATACTCCGAGCTCGTTGGTATTCCTGAGAAGCCTTCGAGGAATTCTTGTCGACATGGACGGAATTATATGCCTTGCGACTTTCCTTCTGCCAGTCGGCTGTAGCTGCGCCTTCGGCGCGAGCTGATCCGAGTAGTTCGAAGATGATGGTCAATGCGGTGAGGTGCACCACATATGGTTTCACTGATGACTGTGTACGTTGATTAAACATTTTGACGCATCAAAAATTTTGTCTTCGGTCGATCCTATTCTGGAATGTTAAGCTTGTATCCGAGCCCTTTTGATGATTCCAGAATCGGCGGATGATCGGGATCTTCGATCTTCTTTCGCAATCTGAATATGCTCATCCGCAATGCTTCCGTGGTGACATCGGCGTCCGAATCCCAGACATGAGCAATCATTCGCTCGGAGGTGATGTATGTGTTGGCGTGGCGGAACAAGAACTCCAGGACATCGAACTCTTTGGGCACAAGCTGAATGCGCTTTCCTCGAATTGTCACCTGGCACTTGCCATAGTCGAGGGAAAGAAGACCGGACTGACTGGCGGTATCGAAGTAGCCGGTCGAACGGCGCAGGAGCGCGCGCACTCTGGCAGCCAACTCTTGCATGTCAAAAGGCTTGCTCAGATAGTCATCAGCGCCGGAGTCAAGACCTTCGGCTTTTTCGACAGTCTGGGATTTGCTTGTCATCATGAGAATCGGCATCTTTCCGCCGCGTTGCCGATACTGTCGACATACCTCCGTCCCGCTGAGTTCTGGAAGCTGCCAGTCGATGAGCGCCAGATCGAAGCCGGAATAGAGAAGAAGCTGAAGCCCGTCAGCCCCATTCTCAGTGCTTTCGGCACGATGTCCTTCGGTGCTGAACCAACTGACGAGTGCTGCTGCCAGAGCGACATCGTCCTCGATTATAAGAACCTTAGCCAAGCATCTTGCTCCTAACTACCCGTTCAATTTTACCCGATGCCCGAGAGGTCCAATCAATGCGGCAGGCGTACTTAACTGTTTACGGCGGCCAGGCGGACGAAGAAGCTGGAGCCATCTTCGAGCGGGCGAAATCCAATCGAACCGTTCTGAGCTTCGATGAGCGACTTGCAAATGAAGAGCCCGAGCCCGGAGCTTTTGACCAGCTCCGTGTTCTGCCCCTGGATGAAACCTTCGAACAGCTGCCCGCGCAACTCTTCGGGCACGCCGCCGGCATGATCCCGAACCTCAATCTCCCAGGTGTCATCACATGTGGTGGCGCGTATGGCAATCGTGTGTCTTTTCGGAGAGTACTTGACCGCATTGGACAGCAGGTTGACGAAGACCTGAATCAGGCGGTGTTGAAATTCAGAACCACCCATCTAACCACCATCCGGCTCTCCAGGCTATTGCGCCGTTGAGTGAGACGGCTACCGGACGCTGTTTGTTATCAAAGTACACTTCTACGATCTTCCTGTTACCTTGCTTTGATTCGAGAAATAGCTCCTGCCACTTGAGCGCAGAACGTTCGTCGCCTGCATCAATTCGCAGCTGTTTTATTTCCGCTTGTTCGGAATTCATCGGTATCAAATCTATTTTGTAACTACATTCGGAGCGCACGGAATTGAACCATAAAAACTGTTTTTCGATAGAGTTAATCACCATGCGTGATTGTCGACCGGTTTGTACAAAAGGTCTGGCATATTTCTTGAAGCGCGCCATGGAGAAAAAACCGCACGATACGAAAAGTACCAGACCACCTAGAGGTGCTAGCACACCCGTGAAAATCAGTATTATGGCAGCGGCAATGGCAAACCGTGTCCACGAGTGTTCGTTATCGATTTCGGATAAAGCCGGATGGACGCTTCTGTTGGTGATAATCAGGCTTTGTCCGTTGCGTATCGCGTGTAAATCGTCCTGAAGCGCTGTGATTGTCTGGTATCGGTACTTCGGATCTTTAGCCATACACTTGAATATGACTGACTCGACTTGTTCTGAAAAATCGACGTCTGCGCGGACGGTATGGAGGCTTTGAGGCATCTCCGAGATTTGCTTGTTCATCGTCTCAAAAGCAGTTCGTCCGCAGAGAGGTGGCTTGCCTGTTAGCATCTCATACAAGATGCATCCGACTGAGTAAATGTCGGAGCGGGAGTCCAAATCATGAGCCAGACACTGTTCAGGGCTCATGTATAGTAGACTTCCCAGCGTTTCGCCGCTTTGAGTAAGTCTCAGAAACGTTTCGGTTTGATCCGGGAAGAAGTACTTCGCGATTCCAAAATCGAGGAGTCTGACGAGGTCGTTGCCATCACTGTTTTTGGTAACAATAATGTTGCTGGGCTTTAGATCCCTATGGATGATGTTTTTCTCGTGGGCCGCAGCTATTGCTGCGCATACCTGTGCGCAAATATTGAGGGCTCGTTCTTGTGAGATCCAGCCATCTTGCTTCAGGATTTCTTGAAGGGTCTGACCTTCGGCATATTCCATTATGATGTAGGGCTGGTGTCGATACATTCCTTGCCCATGCACTCTTACGACGTTGACATGCTGGATCAGGTTGGATGTGTTCGCTTCACCCAGGAAGCGGCGCACAATATCCGTTTCATCCGTGAGATGCATATGCAGTATCTTTACGGCTACTGTTCTGTTTTGTTCGTCATCATGAGCTTTGTAGACCGAACTTGTTGCCCCCTTTCCAATTTGCGCCTGGATCCGATAGCGATTATCGAGAAGCGCGCCAACAATTGGGTTTCCTTCCGATCTGTCGTCGGAGACTTGCACAGTATTGAGCAAGAGATCAGGCGAATTCTCCGGCTCCTGAGCATCATCACACGTGAGTCTGATCATCTCCCCGTGGGAGAGCAACTGCTCTCGTCGAACTTTGTTGTCTTCCTGTTCGTTCTGCAAAAAAACGCCCTGATTAGTTGCTCTGTAAAGGAATTTATGCCCGGCGGTAAAGGACATTCAAACTGGCGGGTCAATGTACACTTGTGCTTTTGTGTTGCGGAAACGGTTGTTGTCGTGAGTGGTACTGTGGGTGATACTGCAATTTTGTGCTTGATACTATAGAATAAAGTACATAAAACCGAAGGAAAAAGCCTGGTTGCACCTGGCGATGGGGAGCAAACGCACCATTCCCAGGGGAATGGTGCGCTTGCCAGCGCGCGGACTCTGCATGACTCACGGGCAGTTGCTGCCTCTCAAGAGACGAGGTTGGAAGCTGGCTCCGTGGTCGTCGGTGAAGCGAGGGACTAGCACTCGTCGCGACTCTGCTCCTGTCGCTCCTGTTGTTTCTAAATCAAGTGTGCTCGTCCGTGAGAGGTCCCCACGCCGAGCAGCTTCTTTCTGGCTTGCAAGGCCTCATGGCTGGCGATGCCATGGTTCAACACCACGATTCGCAGCGCCTGTTCGTAGTGCTTGCTGGCCTGGTAACGCTCGGCGAGCACCGAATGGGCGAACCCGAGTCCATCATGTGCATTGGCCACCTCGGAGTGATCGGGACCGAGATGTTTGACCAGGATAGGCAGGGCCCTATCGTATCTGTCAACCATGCGCATAGCGTCTTTGGGTTTGGCGAAGCTGCTGTAGTGCTTCTCAGCTGCCAAAACGAGGCTCCTCGCCAGCTCCAAGCTGCCTTCGCCGTGCACCTGGCCGATCAGCCATAGTGCGTTGCTCAGCCGCATACTCTGGATGATCTCGTAGTTGCGGTGGAGCGCCTTCTCCGGTGGGTTGTGCGGCGGCATCACGATGCTGAGCGCGAGCTTCCTGAGCTTACTCGCGTTGCTGCCGGGATCGTCGAAGCTGCTACCGTCCAGTTCGGACAACTGGTCTAAGACGATGGCGAGCGCGGCCTCGGTGGTACCCTCCTGCTCTTCCAAGATCGAGCGAGCCTCCGTTAGCAGCGCTTGTCGCACGTCTCTGCGTCGCTTGTCGTAAAACCATCCGGTGATGGTATCAGCGTGCATCTGAATGGCAAGCGCGGTCGGACGTTGGCGACCGAGGAGCCGCCGCCGAATGAGTTCGCAGCGTCTGAATTTCCATCGCGCCTTCCTCAGGTCGTGAGTGCAGGTCAGGATCATCCCCTCGGCGAACAGCAGGTCGGCATCAGCGAGAGTGGAGGCGGTCATGGTTACATCCTAATGAAGTTGGGAAACCAAGAGAGTAGGCACAACATGAGACTGAATCCAAGCTACGGGCAACAAGCCCTTCCTGTCTGTCTTGGCGCGAACACAAGACAAGCTCTTATGCATCCGCCGCATTCATGCAAGTGATCCACGGTCAACATCTGGTCACCACGAGTGGTTATTTGCTGTTCTGCAATGTTGCGTTGAGCAATGTCTAAACTAAACTCTCCTTGCGCAGATGGTGAATGGCGATGATTCCAACCTACAGTCGCTGGTGCGGATTAGCAACGTCTAATTTGTGCCGGCGAGTGTGGTTGAGCATCGCGAATACTGCACTCGCGTTGACCATGCGAATTCCAGTCTGGTCAATTTAAGTGCGCGCAGGTATCGTTGGTGATCTTTCGAAAGGGCGAGTTTGGTTTTTCGGTGCACCAACTCTGACATTGCCTGCGGTATCACGCGCGGGTTTCACTGTTGATCTTTGAAAATCGAGACCGCGGACCGGTGTCAATGTTCGAGTCGCGAATGTTCGATCGGCATCGACTCTGAGTGATTGCTCAAAATACATGTTGACTGTAATCGTCCGGCTTATCTACGTTTTCGATTTATCGCTGATGATCTCTAAAATCACGTGATGCGAATTAGCATAATAAGTGACTTTCGAAACGTACTATCAGTTTGTTTGCTCATAGATTTTATTGGTGATCTGTCGAATCACATAGCGCGAACTGGTAGAGATAATTCTGCAACGCATCGGTGATCTGTCAAGATCAGTTTTGCCTGCTGGCGAGACTTCCGGAGCAACTGATACGATAGTATCTGTGCCCGACTTCGTCCCAGCCACGGATTTGGAAAGAACGTTCCTGCAAGCCTGCGAGTGGGAAACCAGCCGCATTTGGCAAAGGAGATATCTCCGCGCGAAGAGAGAGCAGTGAGATACGACTGCTGCGCTGTCATCGATGGCAATATCTGCGATGCAACGGCGGTTCTGCATATCGCATTCGTCGTTCCCGAGCCATACGATTACGATCCTGAGTCCAAGCCACTGTTGTTGCCGACGAGCACCTAGCAATCCACCTGGTGGCAAAGAGCCTGCTCGCCTTTTGGTGAATTGACGCTAATTCTTGCTATTCTCGTTGGATTAATGGACACGGCCAGGTATCATATGTCTGACCGATATAGGCGGTTTGGGCGGTTCCTTGCTTGAAGCGGTTGGGCGGGATGAGAGACTACATTCTTTTGTACATTAACGGTCGGCAGCACAAGATTGCCGGCGAAAAGGCATTTGTGCCGCTTACGGATTATCTCCGGTACGAACTTGGATTGTGCGGCACGAAGGTCGTATGCGCCGAAGGTGATTGCGGAGCCTGCACGGTGATGCTTGGACGGGCAGAGGATGGCACTCTGGCGTACAAGCCGCTCAATGGATGCATCCAGTATATCTTTCAGTTGGATTGCTCCCACATCGTGACTATCGAAGGGCTCAAGCTCAACGGTAAGTTGAACCCGGTGCAGGAAGCGATGGTCGAATGCCATGGCGCGCAGTGCGGCTACTGTACACCCGGGTTCGTAGTCGCCATGTGCGCGATGTTCGATGATGGTCAGGCGAAAAGTGCATGCCAGATCAAAGACGGGCTGACAGGCAATCTATGTCGTTGTACGGGATACGAGGCGATAGTCAAGGCCGGACTCGAGGTCGACCTGTCGGCGTGGAAGTCGATCGACAAGCTCTATCCCGATAATGAGATTGTGAAAGACTTCAAGCAGCATGTCGGTGAATCCATCCGTCTGACTGCTGATGGAAAGCAACTTTCTGTACCGTCCTCCGTGTCTGAGGCCTGCAAATTTAGGTCGGAAAATCCACAGACTGTCATCATATCCGGTGGCACGGATGTTTCCGTCAATATGAATAAACGTGGGCTAGTGCCTGACGTCGTGATGTCTACCAGCAATCTTACTGGTTTATCCGATATCGTGAGTGCAACGGACAGCGAAGGACGCACGATACTCGAAGTAGGAGCGCGCGTCACTCTCAGAGAGCTCGAAGAGTACATAAGCGAACTCAATGACGAGCTCAAGTATATTCTCTGGGTTTTCGGCTCTCCTCAGATTCGGCATGCCGGGACGCTCGCCGGCAACATCGCCAATGCCTCTCCAATTGCAGACACACCGCCTTTCCTGTTCGTCATGGATGCGGTGGTTGAGGTCACCGGCGTCAACGGAACGCGCCGGATCAAGATGACAGAATTCTACACGGGATACAAGAAATTGGCTCTACAAGCCGATGAATTGATCACTAAGGTAATCGTTCCTCTACCCAGGAAAGACGAGCTGGTCAAGCTCTACAAGGTCTCGAGGCGACAGCATCTCGATATCTCAGCTTTCACAGCGGCGATTCGACTGAAGGTCAACGGCGGGAAGATCGAGTCGGCGGCTGTCTCCTACGGTGGTATAGCCGCGGTTGTTCTGCGCCTTACGAAGGTCGAGCAATTCCTGGTCGGAAAAGAGCTCACTCTGGATACCTGTCGCCAGGCTGGTCAGTTAGCCAGACAGGAGGTGGAGCCTATTTCCGACGTGAGAGGCAGTCGCGATTATCGCCTCGCGCTCGCGGAAAATATATTCATCAAGTTCTATCATGAGAGCAAGGAGAGGGAGCTTGTATGTCGATAATCGGTAAGAATATCCCCCACGATTCCGCCGAAGGTCATGTCTCAGGTGAGTCTATCTACATAGACGACATGCCGCCGTTGCGTAATGAGTTGCTCGTAGATTTTGTCGGCAGTCCTTACGCTCACGGCAAGCTCAAATCTGTGGATCTTGCGGCAGCGCGCGCAATACCCGGCGTTATTGGGCTGTTCACTCATAAAGATCTCGCGCATAACAGATTGGGACCGATTATTCAGGACGAGCCATTGCTGGTCGAGGACGAAGCGATGTTCGTCGGTGAGCCTATTGTCGTGATTGCCGCTGAGACAAGGGCTGCCCTGGCAAAAGCAAAGAAGGCCGTAATAATTGAGATGGAGGAGCTCACCCCGACGCTCACCATCAATGAGGCGAGAGCACGGGAGCAGTATCTCGATAGAGAGTACGCTGTCCGCTGCGGCGATGTTGATGCGGCGTTCAAAGAGGCGAAGCATACGATTGAAGGTACGCTCGTTGTTGGCGGAGCCGATCATTTCTATCTTGAATCGCAGGCATGTCTTGCTATACCGGGGGAAAACGATCAGATAGTCATCCATTCCTCTACTCAGGCACCAAGTGAGATTCAGCATACTGCTGCCCATATTTTGGGTCTCCATCAGAATCAGGTGGTCTGCGTGACCAAGCGCATGGGCGGCGGGTTCGGCGGAAAAGAGAGCCAGGCTACACATCCGGGAGTGATGGCGGCGCTGGTGGCACATAAGACCAAGCGTCCGGCAAGGATGATCTACATCAAAGACGATGACATGCGCTATACCGGCAAGCGCCATCCGTTTCAAAACGACTATAAAGTAGCTTTCGATGACAGTGGTGTCATTACTGCATTGCAGGTGCACTTCTTTGCGGACGGTGGTGCATACAACGACCTCTCCATTGCGGTGCTCGGGCGGGCGATCACTCATGTGGACAACGCTTACTTTGTTCCTAACGCGGATCTGAGAGGTAGAATTTGCAGAACGAATCTTCCTCCCAACACGGCCTTTCGCGGCTTCGGCGGACCGCAGGGCGTGATCACTATGGAGTGTATTCAGGAAGAGATCGCGGCTCACCTCGGCATACCATCGCTGGATGTGCGCCGGCGCAATGTGTACGGAATCGAAGAACGCAACATGACTCCGTACGGGCAGGTTGTGCGCAACAACACATTGCCGAAATTGTTCGATCAGATTGAGAAGACATCGCAGTTTCGCGATCGCCTGACCGCCGTTGAGAAGTTCAATTCGGATTCCGATACGCACCTCAAAGGTATTTCGATCACGTCGATCAAATTCGGAATATCGTTCACCAATACAATGCTGAATCAGGCAAATGCTCTGGTCAACGTCTATCTCGATGGAACCGTCCAGGTATCTACTGGTGCAACGGAGATGGGGCAAGGAGTCAACACCAACATCAAAATGCTGGTTGCCGACGAGCTTGGCATTGATCCCGTTGACGTCATAGTCATGGCGACGTCAACGGAGAAGAATAACAACACTTCAGCGACAGCTGCTTCGGCTGCCACCGACCTCAATGGTAGCGCCGCGGTCAATGCTTGTCGAAAAATTAAAGGTAATCTCCGAGAGGTTGCGGCTAGGCAGATCGCTTCGTTGACTCCCGGTATCGGCGCTTATCCGGATCGGATCAAGTTCGACAATGGTATCGTATATGATGAGCGACGACCGGAC
>CAZISK010000087.1:0-14382 GCA_964541355.1 uncultured Candidatus Obscuribacterales bacterium | reverse complement strand
GCTTGGTCCCGCCAGGGGTAACTATCATTCGAGACGCGGCAGGTATGTTGCAAAGAATAAAAATAAATCCTGGAAACTACAGTGTCTTTCCAGAAAAACCACCGGCGCACCCTCCAGAGAAGAAGGATAAATGGGACTAGCACCGTTGTGTAGTGACTTACGTGAGCACGCTACAACTCGCCGGCTGCAATGCCGGCGAGTTGCATTGTTGCACGGCACCGCTTGCGGAACTCAGATAGTTCATTCCACTTTGCGCGGTGTCCGTCGTTTAGAATTTCGCATCCGATTTCGAAGAACATGGTGGCATCTTCGGCTGCGCCGGTCAGGTCCCAGGCGAGTCATACACGAGCCAATTGCAATTTGTCGAAAATGCGTTCCAGATACCTGGTCAATAACTTATGATCGGCCGGCTGGCTGCGGAAACCGACATACCCGTCCGGTCTAATGAGGTAAAGGCAGTTGGCCCCGGCTCCATATTTGTGGTGGCAAGACATCTCCCAATCGGCGACTACGATGACATTGTGCTGCATGTCGGGAGCATGGGTTTTGAGAACTTTGTCGAAACCGGCCACGCACCTGGCGCGACTTTCTTCCGAGTCGACGATAGCGACGACTTTGACAAGCTCTGGATAAGACGTGGTCAATGTCTGAGCGATTCCTCCAAAGGTTGCGATTTCTTCCGGGCTGGTATCATCACCAGAGAAGAGCAAGAGCGTATGTTTTGTTCCTTGGAAAAGCTCATACAGCCTGGTCGTGTCTTCTAATTGTGATGATGGGAGATGAGAGTCACCGCCCTTGAAGGCACGCAACGGCCCATGGGCTTCTTTTACGACAAATCCATCCGGTGCTCGGTCACCGGCTGCAGGACCATTCTTGAATGCGAAGCAATCTGCCAGGTGCGGCATATCCTTTTTCTTAGTGAGCGCTTCGATCATAGAAGAAAGGTGCTCTTCGACAATAGGACTTTCTCGGTAGTTGAGTGAGAGTTCTGCAATACTGCTCTGCACCCGCTTCTGTATAACTTCCTGCGCTGTCAGAATCGGGGCCAGAGTATTGCGTAGATGTTTTGCCACAGGATTCTTCAAAGTATTGACCTTCATCATGAAGTCGGTCATCTTCAAGACACCAAGGGCGATACCAAGCCTCTCGACACCATACGAGTCGAGCAATGATTCGCCGGCTTTTCCTTTCGTCACGAGCGCGAGCTTCCAGGCCAGATTGTAGCTGTCCTGAATGCCCGTATTCATCCCCTGTCCGCCGGCCGGACTGTGTATGTGGGCGGCGTCGCCTGAGAGGAAGCAATTGCCTTTCCTGTATTGTGAGACATGTCGTCTATGCAGATAGATACCGCACGACCAGAACTGTTCGCTCAACGTCAAGCGGTATGGGCAGCGCCGATCGACCTCCGCCTGCATTTCTTCAATCGATGGTTCCTTGACGGACGTTCGTGCTTCTGCTTGATCATGCTCTTCACCCATACCGGCGGCGATGCGGTAACGCCCGCCACCATAAGGGAAGAGAGCCAGAATACCGTGATCGGAATTAAAAACGTAGATTTCATCAGGATTGATTGCACCTTCGATTTGAACATCGTTGAGATACATCAGATCAGGATACTTCTCTCCGGAAAACTCCAGATTGAGAGCTTTTCGTACTGTGCTATGAGCGCCATCGCTTCCCACCGTATAGCGTGAATTGATGATTTCTTCCTGCCCACCCGCCTTGCGGACGCGGTTTTCGACCGAGTCTTTTTGCTGTCTTACGTCAACGAGATCGATCGAACGTTCGACCTGGGCGCCAAGCTCGCCCAATCGTTCCATGAGGATGCGTTCGGTATCACTTTGAGGTAGTGTCAGAGCGAATCCGTAAGGACCATCCAACTCATCGAAGGTCATGTGGGCGATCTGCTTGCTGTCCGCAAAGATGTTAATGCCCCTGAGCTTTAGTCCGAAGGTCAAGAATCGTTCGACGATTCCCATGTCTTCGAATACTTCGAGCGTTCTGGAGTGAACGGCGAGCGCCTTCGATTTGTCGGATGCATGATCTTCTTTATCAATGATTCGAAAGCTGACTCCATGTCTGGCCAATTCGCAGGCCAGAGTAAGTCCGGTCGGCCCGGCGCCTACTATCAAAACGTCGATATCGTTGGACATATTGATCTCCTTTGTTGAGAGCGAGATTCTAGCGAGTGCTTAGTTCATCAAAATTGATCTATCAAACAGACTGCATAGGCCGCAATGGCGTCACCATCGCCGATGATTCCCAGTTTCTCCGCTGTTTTAGCCTTGATACTGACTTGAGTCTCGGAGATCTCCATAACGCCTGCCAGTCGCTTGCGCATGTCGGCAAAATGCTCGGAGAGCTTGGGGCTTTCCAATATTACCGTGGTATCGACGTTGACTATTCTAAATCGTCGCTCGCTGAGCATAGCCAGAACTTTCTTCAGCATCTCCATGCTGTCGATTCCTTTAATAGACTGATCCGATGGCGGAAAGTGCATGCCGATGTCGCCGAGTGCGCAGGCTCCCAGCAGTGCGTCGATTATGGAATGTACGACGACATCACCGTCGGAATGACCGACGCTGCCTTTGTCGTGCGTCACTCGTATGCCGCCAATTATCAGCGGAATCCCGTTTTCCAATCGATGAATATCGAAGCCGTTGCCAATTCTTACTGTTGATGACATTCAATACCTCGATTGGCTAAAGTTTGCATTCGACCGTCCGGACTGGATCTACACTTCGGAGCGCAGCCGCGGTCAGGCGTTAGGCGTAGCTATTCTCCAATGGTCATGAGCAAGACGTCAGAATCGACAGTCTCACCAACCTTGACCTTGATACCGGATACGGTGCCGCTTCTCGGTGATACCAGATCCGATTCCATCTTCATGGCTTCGAACACCATCACTTTCTGTCCCGCTTCAACTCTGGCGTTTTCCTGAACCAGTATTTCTTTAACCACACCGTTCATCGCCGATCTGATCTCGCCTAAGGAGCTCGTCGGATGTACCTGCCCCCGGCGTGACTTCAAGCTCGAGGGAACTGGCTTCTGAACGGACTCGACCGGCTTTGCCTGTCCGGGAGCGACAAGCTCTTGCACTGCGACCTTGTACACTCGCTGTTCCACTTCGATCTCGAAAGATCGCTGGTTGCTTCGCTCGACAGCCGACGTGGCGCCGTTGCCGGCTGCATCGGCACCATTATTGCTGGGTGCACCGCCCTCTTTCGCCTTGACGGTGGTGTACTTGGGCGCCAGATCCTTCCAATGCTTCATGAACTCGCCTTCGACGTAAGAGGTATGAACCTCACCCGCCTGGAATGTCGGATCGTCCATCATCGCGAGGTGGAAAGGAGTGGTGGTCGAAACGCCCTCGATCTTGAAATCGCGTAATGCAAGCCGTGTTCTAGCTATGGCTTCCTGTCGCGTTCTTCCCCAGACGACCAGCTTTGCCAGCAAAGAATCGTAGAAAGGGATGACTTTGTATCCAGGATAGCAGGCACTATCTACTCGAACCCAGGGCATAGAGGGTTCTTTGTAAGCGCTCAATTCACCCGGATTCGGCATGAAGTTTTTGTTTACATCTTCGGCGTTGATTCGACATTCGATGGCGTGACCACGTTGCGATATGTCGTCCTGAACAAACGATAGCTTGTGACCGCTAGCGATCAATATCTGTTCTTTGACGATATCGACCCCGGTTGTCATCTCCGTTATTGGATGTTCGACTTGCACCCGCGTGTTCATTTCAAGGAAGAAAAACTCATCTTGAGTGACCATGAACTCGAGCGTTCCGGCGGAGGTATACTTGAGCGCCTTTGTCCCGCGCACGGCAGCTTCGAGCAGCTTGGCTTTGAGCGCCGGATCGAGCTTGGCTGCAGGTGTCTCTTCGACCAGCTTCTGGTGGCGTCTCTGACTGGAGCAATCCCTTTCGAAAAGATGAACTACATTACCGTGTTCGTCACCAAGAACTTGTACTTCGATGTGTCTGGGTTTATCCAAATATTTTTCAACATAAACTTCAGCTGATCCGAAGTAGCTTGCACCCTCACGTTGTGCGCCGGAGAGCGCATTATCGACATCTTCGTCCTTTCTTACGACTCGCAATCCTCTGCCACCACCGCCGGCACTAGCCTTGATCGCCAGCGGATAACCATATTCGATGCCCAGCTTTTTTACCATTTCAGAATCGGTCACGGGATCTGTGGTGCCGGGCACAACAGGAACACCGGCCTGGGCCATAACGCGTCGAGACTCGACTTTCGACCCCATCCTTTTTATTACGTCCGGAGCCGGGCCGATAAATTTGATGCCCTGATCCAGGCAAGCTCGAGCGAATTCGCTGTTTTCGCTCAGAAAGCCGTACCCCGGATGGATTGCGTCCACTGATGCACGTTTAGCAATATCAAGAATTTGCTGATAATCCAGATACACTTTGCCCGGTTGTCCGTCGAGACGCCACTTCTCATCAGCCAGCTGAACATGTTTTCCATCTTTGTCCGCGTCTGAAAACACCGCCACCGTCGCGATGTCAAGTTCGCGACAGGCCTGGATGACTCTAGCTGCTATCTCGCCTCGGTTAGCAATAAGGATTTTTTTGAACATTGCATCTCACTTTCGCAGCGGAAGCTAAATTCGCTCTCAGGCTGCGATATATCAATCAACATCACTCAAGCTATCAGCATTGCAATAAAAAGGAATTAGAAAACACGAAAAAATCATTTTTGGGGTCGGTGATCAGTCGATCCTGTCAGTTTTTATACTGTTGCGTTTGTCTCGACCACCATTTCTAATTGATGCTAGGATCTTGATGTTAGAGATGTGGGTGTTACTAGGTAAGTTCAATGCCAACTGCGGCAACCTTTTCCAGGGTTTTCATGTCTGGTAGCGGATTCATGGGTAGGGCGATTGCCTATCTGATTGCCACCAGAACCAACGCGACGGTGCATCTATTCGATGTATCGGAAGCGGCTTTGCAACTTGCGAACAGTGAAATCGACAAATTCGGAAAGAAATCGGTCGAGAAGGGTGTGCTTTCCGAGAGCGAGCTGTCGGACGTCAAGAGGCGCATAGTCTCGACTACGTCTATCGACTCGGCTGAGGACTGCGATCTGGTCATCGAAGCGATTGTGGAGGACCTGAAGGTCAAGCAGGACCTTTTCAAGAAGTTGGATGCGATTTGCGGACCCAGCACCGTTTTTGCCTCGAATACGTCGTCTTTGCCGATCACCAGTCTCGCGTCTGTCACCAAACGTTCGGATAGATTTATAGGAATGCATTTCTTCTCGCCGGCTCACGTGATGAAATTGCTCGAGATTATTCCCGGTGTGGACACCTCGGACAAAACGGTCGACAACATCAGGAAATTCGGCACGGAGCTTGGTAAGACAATCATCAAATCAAAAGACTTCCCCGGTTTCATCACGACGAGACTGGGTTTGTGTTTGATTAATGAAGCGTCTTTTGCGCTGATGGAGGGGCTCTCCACGGCAGAGGAGATCGACCAGGGTATGACGCTCGGATATAACCATCCGATGGGACCGCTGGCGTTAGCGGATTTTGTAGGTTTGGACATAGTCCTGCACGTCATGGAGACGCTGCAGGAGGGCTTCGGCGATCCGAAGTATCGTCCGTGCCCGCTTCTGAGACAACTGGTCTCGGCTGGACATCTCGGACGCAAAACGGGTAAAGGGTTTTACGAATACAGTATGGCTAAGGGGTAATATCGGTGTTTATTTTTCTGTTGAGCACCCTATTGATTCTGGGCTTGTTCGGCTTGACATGCGCCTTTTATCATTTTTTGAAACCGATGGTGAGATCCACGATTGATGATAAGAGTCTGCCTCTTGTCTCCGTAATCGTGCCTGCTCGCAATGAAGAGACCAAGATTGCACGTTGCATCGAATCGCTTCTGAAGCAGAATTATCCTAATTTCGAGCTCGTGATCATCGACGATCGCTCCACGGACTCGACCGGAAAGATCATCGCTGAATTTGCAGCCAAGGACAGCCGCATCAAATTCGTCCAAGGCAAAGATGCACCGGCGGGCTGGATTGGAAAGTGCAATGCGCTAGCTCATGCTGTCGGCTATGCCTCCGGCGACTTCTTCGTTTTCACCGATGCCGACACGTATCACCATCCCAATTCGATTCGGGATTCAGTTTCCTACGCCATTAGCAATAAGATCGATTTGATCTCTTTCGTCCCGGTGCAGGAGTTGGGAAGTCCCGCAGAGCGGCTTATCATGCCGGTTTTGCTCGGCTCATTCTTGCTTGGCGATCCGTTCCACACAGTCAACGATCCTGAGGCGAAGCGCGCTTATGCGTACGGGCAATACATTGTCTGCCGCCGCAGCTCCTATCACGCCATAGGTGGTCACCAGAGCGTCCGCGACGAGATCGTTGAAGATCATGCCATCGGTAGAGTCTTCAAGGAAAAGGGGTACAGGATTGCAGTAGCCGACGGCAAGACGCTGTACAGCGTTCGCATGTACACCGATCTCGAATCGTTGTGGTTGGGCTGGACAAAGAATCTCTATTCGTTGATCGACGGCAAGGTAGGCAATTTGGTCTATCTCCTCGCTTTGCTTAACACTGTTCTGCTCCTGCCTTATCTGGAGCTGGCCTGGGTTGTAGCCGAGTGGTGTCAAGGCGAGGTCTCCGGTAACCTGTACCGTCTGACCTCACTGGTGGTGGTTCAATATGCAATATTTGCGCTCTGGTGGCGGAAAATCAGCGAGCATCACGCCGGCGTCAACTGGTTCCATTTCTTCCTTATTCCGTTCGGCGGCATAGCGGTAACCATTCTCTATCTCCATTCCGCCTACATGGTTCTCTTCGGCGCTCAGGTCAACTGGAAGGGTCGTCGCTATGTCGTTAACAAACATAAGACGATTCGATCCGACGAACCTGTTCGCACATTAGAGAAGGCTAAACTGCGAGAGTCAAGTGACGCATAGTTAATCTTGATCGGTGATCTTTTCCTCTGAATGCTTATTCTTCAAGCGTTTTAGGATAAGAGCTCGAGCCGTACTCTCGGGAATCACTGTCGCTGTCAAGAGATCTCGGCTTACGGAGAGCGCTGCTAATGTCAATTTCGGCAAGTGAAGGTAAACTCCCGTCGGTAGCGGAATTGCAGCGTTTCATCAAAGACGGTGAACGACTCACTTTCAAGACAATCGACGGTGGCAGCTACACAGGAAAGTTGCGCTGGTTCGACGAGTTCACGTTCTCCATAGCCCTTGACCATGGCGATTTTACGCTAGTGAAGAGCAATGTAATCGGATATGGGATCAGTCGGAAAAAGTAATCTCATCGATATCTAAGTGGTCATCGGTTATTTCTCGCTTTAGTTCTCAACAAAAGTTTTGTCTTGCATGCTAAACTTAAGCGTGGTAGCGGATTTTTACGCCCTATTGTGGAGTGACGAGAGTTGGGATTCTTCAAGAGTTTCTTTAGCAAAGGCGTTGGCGTGGATCTCGGTACCGCCAATACTCTTATTTACGTCGAGAGTCATGGTGTTGTTCTGAGAGAGCCGTCAGTCATCGCGCTGGACAGCAACACCAATACACCTATCTGTGTCGGTGAAGAAGCACGAGCCATGATCGGCAGAACTCCTCAGGGTGTTCGAGCCAGCCGCCCGCTCAAAGACGGCGTGATTGTCGAGCTAAGTGACGCCACGTACATGCTCAATATGTTTATGCAACGCGTCTCCCAGCAGGAGACGACGCTGCGCAATCCAGAAATTGTCATCGCTGTTCCAGCCGGGATTACGAGCGTAGAGAAGATTGCTATCAAGCAAGTCGCTGAAAACGCAAAAGCCAGCCGGATTTACATGCCGGAAGAGCCGATGTGCGCTGCTATAGGCGCTGAATTGCCAGTCACGGAAGCGACCGGCAGTATGATCGTTGATATCGGGGGTGGTACCACTGAAGTGGCCGTTCTTTCGCTATCTGGTATTGTCGTTCATGAGTCCATCCGGATTGCCGGCGACGAGCTTAATGATGCTATTCGCGTTTATCTAAGAAAAGTGCACAGTCTGGATGTCGGCGAAAAGACTGCCGAAGAGCTAAAATTCCGCCTGGGCTCTGCCTGGAAGACGGAAGTCAACGACAAATTCAATGTTCGCGGACTCAATCTGATTAACGGCTTGCCGCGTACGGTCACCGTAAGTCGCGGTGAGGTGAGAGAAGCGATTGCCGAACCGCTCAAAGCGATTGTGGCAGCTGTTAAGCGCACCCTGGAGCGCACGCCTCCAGAGCTGGCGTCCGACATCTACAATCGCGGTATCGTCTTGGTTGGTGGTGGAGCCTTGTTGCAAGGGCTGGACGAGCTTATCTCCAGCGAGACTGAAGTACCGGTATTCATCGCAGACGATCCGCTGTCCTGCGTCGTCGTCGGCACGGGTAAGCTCCTTACAGACCCGATGTATACCCGGGTTCGCGATCTGTGCGAATTTCGTAAGTAGGAGATAGTTCCGTGGCCGTTGGCGAACGCGATCATTCCAGTTCGATCGCCGAGGCGATTTTTCTCATCATAATCATTATTATGGTTGGCGGCCCCGCTGCCGGCATCCTCCTGGGCGCGGCCACCTGGGTATCCGGTGTGATCACCAAGAGTGCCTACCAGGTCGAGTCGACTCGCAATCTGGCAGAAGAGGTCTTCGTCTCCTCGCAACGGATTCGAGATCTGGAGCGTAAGCTTGCCGCCTCGGAGCTCGAGCTCACCACCCTCAGACGACAGGCGAGGGATACAAACAACCTGCGTGGTCTTCTCGGTTTAAGACAAAAGTTGGCGCGCAAAACTATCGCTGCCGAGGTGATCGCGCGCAACCCCGACAATTGGTTTGAGCAGGTGGTGCTGGACAAGGGCACCGTGGATGGAATCACCAAGGGCAGCGCCGTTATCACCAGAGATGGAATCGTAGGACAGATTGTTAGCGTTTCGCAAAATGCTTCCGTTGTGCGGCTCATAACTGACCCTGAGCAAAAGCTTGGCGTTTTGATTAAACGTATCGGGCTGCCGGGCATCATCTCCGGTAACGGTCAGAGTCCAGCATTGATGGAGTACATTCCGGTAGGAACCAACGTTGACATCGGCGATAAGATTGTCTGCTTCGGCAAAGGCGGTGTTTTCCCGGAAAACCACCCGGTAGGGACGGTTGCGGCGATCAAGCGAGATACCGATGGCGCTTCAATGCAAATTGACGTCAAGCTCTCAGAAAATTGCTACGATTTGAATCAGGTGTTGGTCCTTCCTCCACTTTCTAAGTGAACATGTCTATCCTCTCGATTAGAACGAAAAGACGGATTGGTGCCATAACCGTGGCTGTGATTATCGTGGCGGGCGCCTGGGTTTTACAACTCGGCGTGATCAGCCGGCTTTTCGTCACCGGCGTCCAGTGCTCGCTGCCATTGACGCTGATCATTGTCTGGGGCGTAACGTTTGGATCTCCTATCATTGCTCCCAGCAAGGATGAGCTCAGGCTGAGCACCGTCAATGCCGTCGTTTTGCGCCAGGCGCTGTCGGGCTCAATCTCTGGTGCGCTTCTCGGTGCCGCCTTTGCGGCTCTCTACTCGTCGGTTCTACCGGTCTATCCAATTGCCTATCCACTGGTCGGTTGGATTGCCGGCTATTTTTGTCTGCGCAATTTCAACAAAGCCTTGATTCTTTGTATACCGCTCGTACTGATCCTGACCTTCCTGGCTGAAGCGATCACGGCAATCGAGCTCCTCGTATTGGGCAGACCGAACGTATTCCAGAGTTTCGTCGACATGGCGCTTACGGAGGCTGTTCTCAATTCGCTCATCGCGCCGTTCGTGTTTCTGCCGATGAGAGGCTGGTACGAGTTCGCTCGTTATATGAATATGATGGAGTCGAGATGAGATGGCTCAGTCAGTCATGCATAGAGTAAATTCCGATGAACTGGCATTCAAAGCGGTGGTGCTCGCCAGCGTCGTCTTGACCGCGCTGGGCTTGCTTGTCCTGAGATTGGGATGGTTACAGATCCTGCACCACCAGCACTATGTCAATCAGGCGGTGGAAAACTCGACGCGCGTGACATTTCTTAGAGCGCCGCGAGGCAGTATCTATGATAGGCATGGCAATCTTCTTGCCACCAACAAGCAATCACTTTCCATGATCGCAGTTCCCAATCAGCTCGAGCACCTCGAGGACCTGGCCACGAGAGTCTGCAAGATCCTGGCTTTACCTTATCCCGAGGTGCTGGACCGTCTAATGAAAGCGAAAGCTTCCGGTTCGGTACTACCGGTGGTGATTGAACACGATCTCGATATGGACATCGTCAGTCGCTTTTATGAGCAGAAGATATTCCTTACCGGCATCGACATCCTTCCCGACATAAGCAGAACCTATCCATATGCCGAGGCTACCGCCCACGTCCTCGGCTATTGTAGAGAGATCACATCCAGCCAGCTCAAAGATCGACCGGAGCGAAAGATGGGCGATGTCTGCGGGCAGGCGGGACTGGAGAAGCTGTATGACGATCAACTGCGCGGTGTGGACGGCGAACAGCGCGTCCGCGTAAATGCCTCCGGACATGCTCTATCACCTGAAACGTCCAAACCGGTTGTTACCAAGAAAGCCCGGCCCGGTCTGCCAATCGTCATTTCGCTGGATGTCGACCTGCAGCGTCATGCCTATAATATTCTGGCTGAGAAATCGGGAGCGCTCGTCGGCTGCGATCCTCGCAGCGGTGAGGTGCTGTTCCTCTGTTCCCGCCCGAGTTTTGATCCCAACGTCTTTACTCGCCGAATGACCAAAGCGGATCGTAAGGTGCTCAATTCTCCGAGCCATCCTCTGCACAATCGCGCGCTCTCCGGTTTTCCTCCGGGATCGATCTGGAAGCCGGTGACTCTGCTTGCCGCGCTCGACAAGAAAGTGGTGAAACCAGATACGATGCTTCATGTCTCCGGCGGTTTGAGCCTCGGTGGATTCACGTTCCACGACTGGACAGGCAAAGCTGCGCATTACAATCTGGTTCAGTGCATGCAGTGGTCTCGTGATACCGCCTTTTATCAAATGGCACTGGGACTGGAACCAGAAGACATCAAAAAGTGGGGTAATCGCTTCGGTGCCGGTCGCCCGACCGGGGTCGAGCTCCCCAACGAGCGATCCGGTCTGGTTCCTGACTCGGCCTGGAAAAGAAAACGTCTCCACGAGCCATGGTACAAAGGAAATACTTTGCATATGTCCATCGGTCAAACCTTCTTGCAAGTTTCACCGGCGCAGGCGGCGCGCATGTACGCTGGATATGGCATGAGAGGGCGTGTGCCGTTCTTGCATTTTGTCATCAAGATCGACGACCGTCAGGTGCCGGCGCCAAAACCGGAGTACTGGAAGGTCAACCCGGTCCATATGAAAATCCTGTCCGATGGATTGAAGGCGGTTGTCGAAGCCGGTACGGCCGGTCGTTCTCGAATTCCTGAGGTGCCGATGTCCGGAAAGACCGGATCCGCGGAAGCTCCGCCGAAGGGCAGTAAGACTCACGGTTGGTTCGCTTGCTACGCTCCGTCAGACAAGCCTGAGATTGCTTGCTGCGGCTTTGTCGAGCACGGCGGCCATGGAGGTACAGCAGCGGCGCCTCTTGTGAAGCAGATGGTAGAGAGGCATTTTGGCATTAAACGAGCGGCGACCGGTTTGCCTGGAGCGGCCGTTAAGCCAAAAACAAAAGCAAAACCTAAGGGCAAACCGGAGTAGCGAGAGCTATAAGAAAGTTTTTAACTCGCCGATTCGGGATGATTCTCTCCGGAAAAGGCTCTCGGCAACCTGTTTTTATCCGCACGCCTGCACTATTGCGAATCCACTAAACCGCCGATCGCATATCTGTCGCATAGTCGAAGGTTCATATCCTCGGAAAGCCGGCACTACATATGGTGCAGGACGCACCATATGTAGCACCATGGTATCACTGGACAACCCGCGATTCGATAGAGGATAATCTAGAGAAGGAATTGGTGGGAGAGTAGCATGAGTCAGTCACAACCACTTGGCGTGCCGGACCCTATTTCATTAGACGGTCTCGATCAGATGTTCACGGAAGATGAACGGCCTGAAGGCGATCCGACTGCTGAGCAACAATCCATTCCTACACCTGTAGAAGAAGAAATACCGGCTCCTCAGCCGGTAAGCGGCGTGAAAATACACAAAGAGTTGCCGAGCGACCTCTTTACCAGAGAGATTGAAAATTTCGATCCGCAGCCGGCACAGCCCGAGTCGTCGGGTGTATTCAACATGGTCGATAGCGTAGGCAGCTTCGACTATGCACAGATGCGGGCGAGCTCCGGAAAGAAAACTAAGCCACAGCCGGTTCCGGTGGTCGGCCGTCCACCAAAGATCAACGAAATAACATCAGTACCCACCAATAGTGCTGTAGAACCGTTTCAATTCCAAACTCCCATTGTTGCCGAAGACGATCGTGTCTCGCGCTCCGATCTGGTCGGTCTGCTGGAAGGGTTCGTAAAAATCCTTCGCAAAGACGGCGATCCGAGCGGCAAATTGAACTTGGCCAAAGCTCAAAAGCTGATGATTCAAGAAGAAGTGGAAGATATCCGGGTCGAAGACAAGACCCAGGAGCTCGAAGAGATGCGCCGTCTGGTCATCGAGGCGCAAGAGACAATCATCAAGCTCTTGACCGACCGAGTCGAGGATCGCGCTCGCATTGCAACACTCGAGACTGAGCTCCGTCTTTTGCCGGACCTTCAGGAACAAGCCGATCGTGCTATGGCTGTTGCGTTTAAAACAGAAGAGTTCAGATCTGAGCTTCATAAAGTCAAGTTCGAACTCGAGCGCTATAGATTTGCCAGTGTCCGTGGACGGGTCGAGCGCGGTCCTCGCTTCTGGCTTACTCGCGTGCGCCGCTGGTTCCTCAAAGCGCACGGTGTAACGCTGCGTAACTATAGCGATGCCAACCGACGCATCGACAAGTAAGCAACGATAGCAGAAAATATCAAGACGTGAACTTTCTTACGATCTACCATTTTGGTTGATGGTGGGTTTATGGACTACCTCGACGGAACGAAGAAGGCGATAGCTTTCATCGATGCGAATTTGCAAAGCGACCTTTCTCCAGAATCGGTCGCCAGCGAGATCGGTTTTTCGGAATTTCACTTTCATCGTATTTTTAAGGCGATGACCGGAGAAACAATTGCGGAGCACATCCGCAAGCGTCGCCTGGCGCTCGCGGCCAGACGATTGCTCTCGTCCGATCAACCGATAATCGAAATTGCTCTTGAAGCTCGCTTCGAGAGTCAGGAATCTTTCACAAGAGCATTCAAAAAGATGTTCGGTGGAACCCCAAACAGTTATCGCAAGTCGGGTATACCGTCTCCCATCGTCGGCAAGGAGGTTTTCCTCCCGGAGTTACTTATTCATTTGCAAACAGGAGTAAATATGGAACCGAAAATTGTAGATCGAGGAGAAGAGCTGGTAGTCGGTATGGCTGATAGCTTTCGAGAAGGCGAACATAAAGAGATTGGCCAGCTCTGGCCAAAATTCATGGCTCGCGTCTCGGAAATTCATGACACCAGGGACGGTTACACGTTAGGCGTATGTGCAGCATCACATCCCGATGTAAAACTGAAGCCCGGCGATACATTCGTGTACATCGCCGCGATGCCGGTGAAAGATCTCGAGGATCAGCCGGAAGGCATGGTGACAATGAAAATTCCAGCGTCCAAATACGCAGTATTCACGCATAAAGGTCCAATATCCGAGCTTCCTCACACGATACGATACATCTGGGGAACCTGGGTCCCGCGCAACTCTTCCCGGCACAAGAAAAATGCTCCGGATCTCGAGATCTATGATGAGCGCTTCAATCCGGAAACGCTCGACGGAGAGTTCGATATCTACGTTCCGATCAATAACTGATTCACGGCAATTGAGCGTGTTTTCCCAGGTAAGCGCTTACCTGGAACACGCCCGTAGAACAAAATCTCCCGGTTCTGCAAAGCGCCGCGCTATGCTCGCGATTGAAGTTCGCGAAACACAGTCAAAACTTTACTGCTAGTAGAGCATCTCTCAGACTGGCGGCATCCGGAAATCGCTCATCAGGATCTTTATTTAAACAAGTGTAGATAATTCGCACCAGCTCAGGATGCGCATCGCTCCTGTATCTGGTGATGTCATCCGGCGGCTCGTTGACATGCGCCATCATCACCATCGGCCAGGTCGGCCTTTGAAATGGCGGCAGACCGGAAAGCATCTCATACATCGCTGATCCGAGCTGATAAATGTCTGTGAGCGCAGTTGGTCTGAGAGCCCTACAAAACTCCGGACACATACTGTCGGGAGAACCGAATACATTTACCGAATTTGCGCCGGAAGATAATCCTTCCCACTGCATGTTCTGGAACATACTCTCTGC
>CAZISK010000086.1:0-14441 GCA_964541355.1 uncultured Candidatus Obscuribacterales bacterium | reverse complement strand
CGGCCCTCGCGATCTCGATAAGAGACTGCCCGGTCATGTTAGCCTCGCGGTGGAGAACGGCGAGGGCGAGGCAATAGTGATGCAGCTCGATATGAAGGGCATCTGCGCTTCGAGCGCTTCTGCCTGTCACAGCGGCGTGATTGAGCCTTCGCATGTTCTTAGCGCCCTGCATCTTCCTTGTTCCATGACGAAAGGTTCTTTGCGATTGTCGCTCGGTCGCTTTAATACGATGGAAGAGTGCGACAGTGCGCTGGAAATCATGAAAGGCTTGCTGGCAAGCTCGAAGAGAACGCTAGCAGGCGCATCGAAGTAAGTGATCATTCAAATCCTGGAAGACATCGGTGCTTTCCTTAAAGGCGATCATTTCGTCTACAGTTCAGGTAAGCATGGCGATATTTACATCAATAAAAACGTCCTGTTCGCCCACACCAGAGCCTGCGATCAGGCCGGACGTTTGATGGCACAGAAGTTTCAGCATCTCGAAATCGACACGGTAGCGGGTCCTGTCATGTGCGGGATCATCCCTGCTCACTGGGCAGCCTATCATCTATCGGCATTGAAAGGGCGTGAAATCAACGGCGTTTTCGCCGAGCGCGACGCGAACAAGAACTTTCAGTTCGACAGAGGCTACGATGAATTCATCAACGGAAAAAACGTTCTAGTTGTAGATGATATTACTACTAGTGGCGCGACCATGAAGAAGTTTATCAACCTCGTGCGGGGCACCGGCGGCAACGTAGTGAACGCTTCAGTGCTCGTGAATCGCAGTCCAGGAGCCGTGTCATCCGATTCGCTTGGAGCGCCATTCGAGCCGCTCGGCTCAATCGAAATTCCGACCTACGAGGCGGCGAGCTGTCCATTCTGTGAAAAAGGTGTGCCGATTAATGAGAAGGTCGGTCACGGGAAGCAGTTCGTTGCTGCCCAATCTTAGTTGAGCCTGGTGAACGAATTGCGGCGCGTACAGTCGCAACGCCAAGTCCGCCATGCATGCCATGATCTGTTGTCGGTCCATTCCGGATTGGATTGGTGCGGACCATATGAGTTTTTCGGAATTATAACTCCTGAAGAGTCTCCTGGAGATCGATCAGGTGATTGTTGAAGATCTCTTTTGCAACATCGAGCAATCTAAACACAGTCGGATCGACGCAGGAGTAATAGATATTGTTGCCTTGCTTTCTGGCAACTACGAGTCGCTTGCCTTTTAGCACAGCGAGCTGCTGTGAGATGTTCGGCATCTCCACGCCAAGGTTTTCCGTAATCTCCGAAACTGTAAGCTCTCGTTCGCGAAGCTGATCAAGAATTCGAATTCTCAGCGGATTAGATAACGCCTTAAAGAAGTCAGCCTTAAAATTGGCTAGTTTTTCTACCATTGTTTGAATCACGCGGAGCTTGTATCGCTAGCTGTTCTAGCCGCTTTGAAGAGGTGAGGGCTGAACTTTTCAATTAAGTTGCGCATGCTCTAATCAAGGCTTTACGAAGCTTGCTGTCTTGCCATTGAAACATAGCAACTCTTTAGAATCGTCGAGCCAGAGCCATGCGTGTAAGCGCGGTTGTCGTTGTTCTGTTATCTGATAAGTCGAAATTTTGCGTATTTGGTCGAGGAGGTGCTGTTCCGTCGCGCCTCGGAACAATGCATCGTATTCGACTTTCTTTCGATTGTCTTGAATAAACAGCTTGAGCCTATTGGTACTGCGTTCGCTGAAGTGGCGTGCGGTTGCGTCCTCTGGATTGTCAAGGAAGTGGGACGCGTTATCAATCTGAGTCTTGATGAATTCGCAGGGAAAGTGCCCATACACAACGATGTCAGAAATCATTTCGGCTTCAGCCAGATCCTCGATCCCATGTGAGCTTTCCAGGCAACAGCCAATGTTTTGAAAGATCAATATCTTTAGATGTTCATCCTCAGGTACGCATGGTAATGACCAGCCCATCTCGGAGCAGGCTATATAAGCGGCACCTTTTGATTGGCCGTTGCGCAAGAGCTTCTCCAGGTCAGCAGGCGTGACAGGCTCCAAGAATTGAAGCGCTGATTTAACGTTTGCCTTTTTGATCACTGGTCTATCACACGAATGGTCTACAATGAATTCTATATTTAAGCAATTGCGCAATTGCTTAAATACTAAAATGATCATAGCAAAAGACCGGGTCACATGTCATCAATTTTTTTCTGGGTATCAAATGCCGTTTGTTGTTTCTTGTTAGTGGCAACTCTGATCGCTATCTATAGACGATCAATCAACCATCATCTTTGTTCTCTTGTCACTTTGATATCGTCTGTGGGCATTATTGCGATGGCTGTGTTGTCCGGCGGCGCGCCGATGTCCTGGCAGGGACCATCCTTTTTATCAATTGGACCATGGCCGTTTTCATTTTTCAGCGATAGACTTTCCGCTTGCTTCTTGATTCTGCTCGGTACTGTCGGTATTGCCGTGTCGCTATTCTCGCCAATGTACTTGCGTCATCTGGACGCTCGAATTCATTCGGGCCAGTACTGGGCAGCTTTTTGTCTCTTTATGCTGTCAATGACATTGCTGTTTGTTAGCGGAGATGCTGTGACATTTCTCGTGTTCTGGGAGTTGATGGCTCTGTCGTCTGCAGCGCTCGTATGTTCAGAACATACTCTGCATAGCGTTCGCAAAGCGACGATCATCTATATCGGAGCGACAAGGACGTCCACTGCTTTTATTGCATTGGGATTCATTTGGCTTGAGACGTTGTTTCACAGCTGGAGATTTTCCGATTGGTACTTCGATCGTCCAGAGAGTTACGGTGCTGCACTGTTGTTGATCATTGGCTTTTGCATCAAGGCAGGTATTTGGCCATTCCATATCTGGTTGCCTTATGCGCATCCGGCAGCCCCGACGCCGGTTTCCGCACTTATGTCCGGTGTCATGATCAAGACTGCTGCTTACGCAGTTGTTCGCATTATCGTGCTTGGCAATCTTAATTGTGCGGCGCTTGGTTATCTCGTGGTGGCTCTTGGAGCGGTGTCAGCCTTTTGGGGAGTGCTTTTTGCCCTTGTTCAAAACGACCTGAAACGGCTTCTTGCATATTCAAGTGTTGAGAACATCGGTTTGATATTCACCTGCATTGGTATCGCAATTCTATCGCGCGCTGCAGGAGTTCCTGAAGTAGCAGCGCTCAGTCTTTCCGCTGGTCTGCTTCATTGCCTTTCTCATGGATTGTTCAAAACTCTTCTATTCCTCGGAGCAGGCTCGATTGATGCGGCCGCCCACACGCGAGAGCTTGGGCAGCTTGGTGGATTGGCCCGGCAAATGCCGTGGACAATGAGCTGTTTTCTTCTGGGAAGCGCTTGTATCTGTGCTCTTCCGCCGCTCAACGGTTTTCCCGGCAAATGGATTTTGTATCAAAGTCTTTTCAGGAACGTTTGGCTGTCCGGGTCATTGATCGATCGAGGGTTGTGTCTTGCAATCATTTGTCTGTTGTCTGTCGTTGGTGGGCTTGCTCTGGCATGCTTTGCTAAAGCAGTCGCGGTAGCCTTCCTTGGTGCGCCGCGCTCAAAGCTGTCTCAACATGCATCGGAAAGTCCACCTGGAATAATAGCTTCCCAGGTTTTCTTGGCTGTTTGCTGTGTAGTTATGGGCTTAACCGTACCGCAGTTTTTGGATCTGTTGAGACCAGTCTGTGATCTTGCCGTTCACAGCTCGTCGCATGTCGAATCTGCTTTCACTGTTGACCTGCGCATTACGGTCGTTGTTCTTCTAGCTCTCGTATTTATGCTTTACAAAATGGTGTTGTCCAGGTCGCGTGTTCGAATCTCCCAAACATGGGATTGCGGATTTGGAGGTCTCGGTCCACGCACACAAGTTACATCTGACTCGTTTGCCCAGCCGGTAGCTCGAATATTTAGGCCGGTGCTTCGTTACAAGTTGGCGTTTGAACTTACCGGCAAAGATCGAAGGCACTTTCCTGAGAGGATTAGTGTGAAACCACAAATGGTGTCACTCCTCGAGCAGCGAATTTATCTGCCTCTTCTTGCCATTTTAAGTGCATTAGCCAAATCGTTAGTGAAGCTGCAAGCGGGTAGTATCCATCTTTATCTCGTTTATCTGTGCATCACTTTGATTATTCTGTTGCAGTTAGGTACGTTGCTATGAACATCATCTCACTAGATGCGATCGCTTCGTGGTTTATCTCATCACTCAGTGTCTTCCTGCTTCCGTTCCTTCTTTCAGGTACGATCAGTAAGGTCAAAGCTCGATTGCAAAATCGAGTCGGTCCACCACTTCTCCAGTCATTGTTCCAGTTAATAAAACTGCTTAGAAAACAGGAGACCGTGAGTTCGACAGTTTCGTGGGTCTTTAGATGGAATGGCGCAATCAATCTGTCGATCATGTTTCTTCTTGCGATGAGCGTTCCCTGGCTTTGCTATAAGCCGACTCTGTTTGGAGCAGATCTATTTTTTGTCGTGTACTTACTTGCATTAGGCCGGTTTTCTCTGGTGCTTTCTGCGATGGATGCAGGGTCCGCGTTTGGTGCATTCGGAGCCAGTCGAGAGGTCACGATATCAACTCTCGTCGAGCCTGCACTTGTACTTGGGCTTGCTTCAGTAGGAATTCTGTCACAAAGCAGCGATTTGAACGCGATCTTCTCATTCTCGAATTCCGCGCTCTCAAATGCACCGGGAATCTGGCTTCTGGTCGGAACCGCAATCATGCTCACCAGCCTCGTTGAGTTGTCTCGTATGCCGGTTGACGACCCAACCACTCACTTAGAGTTGACTATGGTTCATGAAGCGATGATCCTTGAATGTTCAGGGCCAAACCTAGCTTTGTTGGAATACTCGCAAGTAATGCGTATGGCTATTCTCTTCGGGCTGAGCGCCCAGTGTTTTCTTCATTCCATTCCCGGTGCCTGGCAGATGGCTGCAGTCTTCCAGGGCATTTCCCAGCTAGTCCTGATGTTCGTTATTGCCTGTTGTGTAGCCATGTTTGAGAGTGTAGCGGTTAAGTTGCAATGGCGCAAAGTTCCGGAATTCATCGCATATTGCCTTACGATGAGCTTGATTGCCAGTTTAATTGCTGTTGGTGGGAGCTTAGTCAAATGATTCTTGATCTATTCGAAATGGTCGTTCTTAGCGCTGCTTTTACAGCGATATTAATAGCCGGTGCTACACATTTGAGGGTGAATCTTTTCTTGTATTTCGTAGAAACGCTGTTGATTGGATTTGCCACTGCTATGACCGCACATGCACATGCTGATGATTTGGGGATATATGGAATCGCTGCGGCGATAAGCATTCTAAAGGGAATTTTGATACCAATTTGTCTAGTGAAGGCCATTGACAAAATAAGGATTCAGAGCGACGCCGGTACTATTATTCCGGCACCACTGGCGATGCATCTTAGCATTGTGTTTCTGGGTTTGAGCTATCTTCTCGTACTCGGCCTGCCGATTCCACTGGAGTATTCTCGAGGTTGGCCAGGTGCCACCGCAGCTATTTCTCTCGTCTTTAGCGGTTTGGTTTTCATGTTGACCAGACGGATTGCCATTAGCCAAATCATTGGTTTCCTGGTCTTAGAAAACGGTATTTATCTTTTTGCGCTGACACAGACACATGGAATGCCGATGATTGTCGAAATGGGTGTTCTGCTCGATGTGCTTGTTGGAGTCATGATTGCCGGTCTCCTAGCATTCAAAATTCAGCATAGTTTCGAGCACATCGATGTCACTCAGTTGACGCAACTAAAGGACTAGTTAAATGAATATCTTGTTCACGTTGGGTGTTACTCCGTTAATTACAGCAATTTTTTCTTTGCTGGTCAGGCGCTCAGCGCTATCTCGCTGTATCGTTGCAGCGCTTTGCTGGGTTCAAATGATGGTAGTGCTGTGGCTCTGTTGGCCGATCCTGATTGGGGTTCAAAAATACATTTCGTCGACCGATGATTTTTCGATCGATCGTCTCGGAGCATCGTTTCTCGTATTGACGACATTGATTGGCGCCTGCGCCTTAAGCCACGCCAAGAGTTTTTTCGAGATGGAAGAGACAATTTCACCGACCTACAAGCCCTATCATGAGCAAATCTTCTATGCCTGCTCCAGTGTTTTTCTATTGGCCATGAGTGTAGTTTTCGTTTGCGACAATCTGGGAATTCTCTGGGTTTGCATCGAAGCGACGACGCTTTCTACAGCAGCTTTAGTTTACTTTTCGAGGACAAAGCACTCACTGGAAGCCACATGGAAGTATCTAATTATTTGCAGCGTCGGCATTGCCTTCGCGTTACTAGGAACAATCCTGATCTTTTCGTCAAGTCAGCATGGCGGATTGCCGATAGGTTCGTTGAACTTCAAGGAGCTCATGGCTCATGCGACCTCGTTGCAATATCCGCTTTTGAGGTTGGGTTACATTTTCTGTATCGTAGGTTTTGGAACTAAGGCAGGAGTATTCCCTCTGCACAGCTGGTTGCCGGATGCCCACTCTGAGGCTCCGGCACCGGCATCCGCGATGCTCTCCGGGGCGCTTCTAAACTGTGCTCTGTTTCCGATCTGGCGTTTGACGCAGCTAGTGGTCGAAGCCCATCATGAGCAACTCGCCTGCACGATTCCCCTTGTTCTTGGCTCCATAACAGCACTGGCAGCCAGCCTGATTCTTATACATCAACACGGCATAAAAAGATTGTGGGCGTATTCGAGCATCGAAAACGTGGGGATAATGCTCATTGCAATAGGACTTGGATCGGGCCTACTCTTCTTTCTGCAAGCTTTTAATCATAGCGTCTGCAAAGCAGCGCTATTCCTTTTATCCGGAAATATTATTCAAGCTACCGGAAAGAAGAGCTTAGCCGATATAAAGGGCGTTCTCAACTTATCACCGGTCTGGGGAATTGCACTGGGATTGGCTGCCGTTGGAGTTACCGGAGCGCCACCCTTCGGCTCATTCGTTAGCGAGTTGTTAATATTGATTGAGAGTGCCAATCGGGGGTACTGGTGGGTCGTGGTTGGATTGACGGTGGCACTGTTAATCAGTTTTGTGGCAGTAAGCATTCATCTGACCGGGATTTTGTTTGGTACTGCGAGAAAGGAGGCGATCGGGTTTAAACCCATTGCCACGAGTTGCATTCCATTCCTGCTTATAGCTTGTGCCATCGCGGCTGGTATTACGTCAATTCCACTGTGCTTGGTGAATTTCAAATGAAGATTGGTCGTGTAGAGATTCCGCTCGAAGAGCGGGCAAGCAACCTGAGAGCCTGGTTACAAGGGGATGGCGGACGACTGGGTCTCATTACTTCCGTTGATGGAAAGCAACTTGTCACGCTTGTTTTGAATAGCATTGAAGGTACTGCATCGGCATGGACGAGTCCACTGGACGGCGATAGCTATCAATCACTAACTCCTGTTATTCCACAATGTCACTGGTACGAGAGAACTGTCTGGGATATGTTTGGCTTGAGACCAAAGTCACACCCTAGATTGAAGCACAACTTATTGCACGAACCATATCACGCCTCCATCCTTCCGTTACGGGTCGGAAAGGCAATGCTCGATGACGACAACCATCGGCAGTACCATCCGCTCGAGGTCAGAGGGGATGGCGTATACGAAATACCGGTCGGACCGATTCATGCTGGAATCATTGAACCGGGTCATTTTCGTTTTAGCTGTCTGGGAGAGATTATTCTTAATTTGGAGATCCGGCTTGGGTATGTGCACCGTGGTATTGAAAAGCGGCTTACCGAAGTTCCGTGGCGGAATGCACGTTTTGTCGCTGAATCTGCTGCAAGCGATAGCGGTGCG
The DNA here is from genome assembly GCA_964541355.1 of uncultured Candidatus Obscuribacterales bacterium. Taxonomy (GTDB): domain Bacteria; phylum Cyanobacteriota; class Vampirovibrionia; order Obscuribacterales; family Obscuribacteraceae; genus JADYXR01. The sequence continues at coordinate 6,686 of CAZISK010000086.1, read as the reverse complement.
TCCTATGCTCTAGCGCATGCAGTTGCTATCGAGTCTATCCTGAATGTCGAGCCATCTATCAGAGCTGGTTATCTCAGATCTCTGGCTGTTGAGATAGAAAGAGCGGCCATGCACATTGCCGATCTAGGTGGTATCGCTGGCGATATCGGATTTTTGGCGATTTCCTCAGCAATGGCGCGACTCCGCGGAGACGCTCTGGCGCTTGGCGAACTCTTGACTGGATCTAGATTTCAACGATTTTTCATCTGCCCTGGAGGTGTCGTCAACGATCCTTCACCAAAAACGCTTCTTCAATTACGAAGTAGAGCGCTGAAATTGAAAAAGGATTTAGTGCCGGTTATTGATCTGTTCTTACGCAATCAGGTCGCTTGCGAGCGAATGCAGCGTGTAGGGCGTGTATCCAAGCGACTCGCAGAAGATTTCGGACTCGTTGGAGTCGGCGGGAGGGCGTCCGGTATCAAGTACGATGCCCGTCTGTGTTTTCGTCATGGAGCCAATCTTGAGCTCAATCCCAAAATTGCATGGTCCGAGCAAGGTGATGTTTTCGGACGTGTTCGAGTCCGTATGGACGAGCTTGCTAATAGTCTCGAGTTAATTGACGAGATCCTCGAAAGATTGCCTTCGAGCCCAACACTATTAGATCTTCCAGATAAACTGCCCGCCAATGAAATTGGTGTTGGCATCGTAGAAGCGCACAGGGGAGAGCTGATTCATCTTATTTTTACTGATGCGGTAGGAGGCATTTGTCGTTATGCAATCAAAGACCCCAGCGTGAACAACTGGACTGCACTGGCTATAGCGGTCAGAAACAACTTGGTTGCCGACTTTCCTTTGTGCAACAAAAGCTTCAGTCTTTCATACAGCGGTCATGATCTGTGAGGTCAAAGTGATTCGAACATTGATTTATCTAATTAGCAAAGGTGTGGTGACATCGCCCCATGACAGTCCGCCTTTGGAAGAAGGTGTGCGAGGTCTGCCTGCGATTGCAAGTCCCGATTGTATTGGAATAGAGTGCGCGAAATGCGAGCAGGCTTGTCCTACGAACGCAATTCAGATTGAACAAAGCGGTGAGAAAACGGATGTTCGAATTGACTTAGGGGATTGCATCGCTTGTGGTTTATGCATATCAAAGTGTCCTTCAGGAACGATTGTGAACGATCGAAGCACTAAAACAGCGCAATCGAATAGAGAGGATCTCGTAATCCGTACATCAGTACCACCGATGAAAACCGGCCTTGTACGACGAGGAGGAGGAATCTTCTCTCGAGCGATTGCTGTTCGGGTTGTATCTACAGGCTGCAGTGCCTGCGATCTAGAAATTGGAGCTGCTGGTAATCCAATCTTTGACATGGAGCGGTTTGGTGTGACCGTAGTTGCATCTCCGAGATTCGCCGATGTTCTCGTTGTTACAGGTCCGGTACCAAAAGCGATGCATGAGCCGCTCAGGATCTGCTACGACGCTATGGCTCATCCTCGTCTTGTCATAGCATTGGGAACGTGTGCGATTTCCGGTGGCGTTCACAAGAATGGCTATACAGAAGCAAATGGCGTCAACGCAATCGTACCGGTCGATCTCTATGTACCTGGTTGCCCTCCGCACCCATGGAGCATTCTATTTGCACTGCAACAGGCAATGCAATTAAAAGAGCGCTCCGAATAGCCTGGACTTCAGCTGTTTGCAAATTTGCGCGAACTGCAGAATGTTGTTATAATTTTTTGCTTAACCGGGATTGAGTAGAAGTGATGCACTCATTCCGTCAACAACGGTTTCTAGATCCTCAAGGGTGATTGATATCAAGACCATCGAGTCCGTTAATATTGTGGTTTTGTTCCGATGAATATTCCACCTCCGGTTAGAGCTGATGAAAAGTACCGAGGTCTCTTGCAGGCGATTGACACCAGGCAGGATATTCCTGAGCCGTGGCGTGACACGCCGATCGAAAGCCTGATTATGTCTCAAAATTTCGGGTGGCCTATTCATGCCTCCGGTAAGCCCGAGCTGCTAATTGCCACTTGCATCGAATTCCGATATGCTCTGCCCGTTCCGCGTATGTATGCATATGTCATTAGGCGAGCCAGCGGAAGAGTGATTGGATCCGAATTTAGCGTCGGCTACACGCTCGTGCAAGGCGTTAAATATCTAGTGATAATCGGTCATAATGATTGTGGAATGTCAAAGGTTGTCGAGCGGGCACCACGGGTAGTGGATGCTTTCGTCGAACAAGGCTGGGACAGGGACGCCGCACAAGAATATGTGGAAAAGCAGGTGGCTCGTCATGCGATTGATGACGAGTTGAACGCTCTTCGCGAAGAGTATATCCGGCTTAGAACGATCTTTCGGAAACTCTTGATTGCACCTTTGTTTGTGTGTCTGCACGATAGCAAATTGTATCTGCCCAGTTGGATTAGTGAATGTGACCGCGAGCTGGAGGAGGGTGGCCTGGTTTCATCCAAGCTGATTAGAGCGCTACCTTGATGTCTGCTCAATTTGTTTAGATCGAAATCTCTACCAATGAAGCCGTGAGTTGCCAGTGTTATTGCGGATTTTTCTAACTTGATCCGCCCTTCGGATTCTTCATGTTATTGAATACGAACGAGAAGAACCCCTGGATCTTTTTCCATAAGGAACCATGAAACAACTGGATGCCGCCGCGCAATGTCTTCATCTTATTGTTGCCGTACGGATACCACCACAATCGAAGAGAACCGCCGGCGGCATCGATGTTGATATGTTTGATGTTGACCAGATCCATTAATCCGAACTGCGAATGAGATCTGCCGAAACCGCTTTTCTTTAACCCGCCCCAGGGCAGTTGCGGTGCGGCGTGGGTAAACAGGCAGTCATTGATTGTCACTGTTCCGACGTTTAAATCTCTTGCAATATTTTCTGCGCGCCTGAGATTTTTACCCCAGACCGATGCACATAATCCAAACTCGCTGTCGTTGACCAGCTCTACGGCCTGGTCCTCAGTTTCAACGACCATGATCGGAAGAACAGGACCAAATGTCTCGTCTTTCATGACAATCATCGAGTGATCGACTCCAGTTAGAACTGTCGGCTCGAAGAAATAGCCGGGCAGCGACTCTACACGCTTGCCGCCTGTATGGACGGTGGCGCCTGCGTGCACTGCTTGATTCACATGGTGGGAGATCTTTTCTAGTTGAGTCTCGTCGATTACAGGACCGATATCACTCTGCGGATCCGTGTAGGGACCTACTTTTAGCTTCTTTGTCTCTTCCACAATCGCAGCGATCAATTTGTCCGTTTTTTTCCCTTTCAGAATATAAACACGTTCAATCGATGCGCATGCTTGACCGGCATTAGTAAAAGCGCCCCAGACGAGAGCCTGCGCTGTCCAGTTGATTGGTGCATCCGGTAGAACGATCGCCGCATCCTTTCCGCCAAGCTCCAGGCTGACCGGAATAAGGTTGGCTGAGGCCTGCTCCATGACCTTTCGTCCACCCTCGACGCTGCCGGTGAAGATGAGCTTGGAAAGCCGTGCATCACACAAAAGTTTTCCGGTCGATCTGTCGCCTGTAATAACGCTGACCACTCCTGGAGGGATTCCAGCTTCGTTAATCAGCTCACCTATCTTGATGCCGATAAGGCTGGATTTTTCAGAAGGCTTCAACACAACTGTATTGCCGACCATTAGAGCCATCGCAATGGTCATCATTGGTATCGAAAACGGATAGTTCCAGGGGGCGATAATACCCACCACTCCTAGCGGTTCAAAAGAGATTACACTCTGTTTGGATGAGAGAAGTGGATTGCTCAACTGCACCATCTGATCTTTTAGAAGACGATCGGCATTTTCTGTCAGCCAGATGCAGGTATCGAGCGGACCGTTGAGTTCAGCTGCATAGGCTTCTGATCGGGGCTTACCGACCTCCTGACTGATGAGCTCAGTGATTGCGTCCGCATTCTTCGATATGACCCGTCGCAGGTTCAATATGTAGCGTGCACGCTGTCCATAGTCGAGTAATTGCCACTCTTCGAAGGCCTTCCAGGCCTGCTCCACCGCTTGATCAACCTGGGATTTGCCCATGATAGGGCATTCCCCAAGTAACTCCCCGGTTGCAGGGTTGATCGATTGTACTATGGCCGCCGTCTTCTCTTTACTTGACACCATGGAGGTCGTCGCCACCGATTGAGCCCGCCGTCTGTAATTGTATATTACCCACCGCAATATCCGGTTCGATTGGAAACTAGGCTGCGGTAACTGAGCCGTCTAGGTTCAGGACGGTTCGCGTTCCGTCGACGGTCACATAGGTAAGATTCCCCTTTTTGTCGAACATAACCGATTTGATCGGTCGTTCATTAAGCTTCTGGCCCCTGCGATTGATAATCTGCCATGTCCTTCTATCCGGTGTCATCACAAAGGCATATCCGTCGCTTGTCGTAACCGACAGTAAAATGCCGATCGTGTTGTATTGCGGCGTTAGAATCCGTCCACCGCCCTGGATTACCATCTCGATTGTGCCTCGTGCCGAGCGCACCGGACCCTTCCTGGGCATCGCGAGCATTTCTGTTCTGTTTGGATCTCTTTTCTTGAGTTCATTCGTTATGACGGGTCTTTCGAATTCAAATGCCATTGAGCGTCTGGTACTGTAGCGTACTATTTCCTGTTCGGCTGCGGTCGGTGACCGTGCTCCATCGTTGACGATTTCGCCTTCCTGTATCGCTTGCTCAGTGTCGCGCGCTTCAGGATTGAGCTGCATGCCCTCTTCGGTTGTCGAGGAAGAGCTCTGCCAGTCCCACGTGCAATCCGGTTGTGGTAAAACTGAGTTCGCTTCGAACTCTTGAGCCATTTCGGCTTGCTGAACAGGTCGTCTTAACTCATAAAGGAGTCTCAGCTCTGCCATTGTCGGTCGACGCATGTCCGACCGGGTAAACTTCCTTGAATTTTCCAAACTATCGGCAACTCGGTAGCCTGTGTACTGGTGGCTCAGGTTGACCAGCGCCTGATTCTTCATCGCCTGGTTGCTGGCCCCTAAATGAGGTTTGTTGGCTGGTCGTCTCTTTACAGGAGCTTTTTCACGTGACTGTTGTTCCGAACGTGACTTGTTGAAAAGCATGGATAATTCTCCTCTTTGGATTGAGGGCGGCGTCGAATGCGCTCGCCATACTCTCAATCTAGAAGGAGAGTGTTTCGAAATTTTGTCGAAGTTGTTTCACTTTTGTATCGGACGGCTTAAATCGAAGTTTCCATGGCCCGCCGCACTATTGCTGCACCCGCCTGGTAGGTCGCCTCGCGTATCGGAAGGAACTGTCCTTCTTGAGAGTTGTAGCTGAACACTTCACCGCTCTCAATCTTGTATGTCCAGGCATGGAGATTCATCTCGCCTCTGGCAAACTTGGCGGCGACGGAGGGGTGCGACCTGAGGTTTTCCAGTTGCACTAAAACGTTTTCTTGAATCGCTACGTTGAGCAATTGTTCTTTGGTGAGATTTGCGTCTGCGTAGTTCTGTTGAATGATGAGTCTCGTGGCTTGGGCGAGGTCCAGCCAGTTGGAGACAATGGGAAGATTTTTCAATTTGTCCGGGTTGAGCAAACCGTGGATTGCGCCACAGAATGAGTGACCGCATACGATGATGTCCTTGACCCCAAGCGCCCCTACTGCGAACTCGATTGTCGCGGCTTCACCGCCATTAGTGGCACCATAGGGTGGCACTATGTTACCGGCGTTCCTCAGTATAAAGAGATCCCCAGGCGACGTCTGTGTAATCATACATGGATCGATTCGAGAATCTGAGCATGTTATGAACAGAGCTTCCGGAGCTTGTCCGCCGGCCAATCGCTCGAAAAGCTCCTGGTGTGATTGGAATACATGACTCTGGAAGTGGCGCAGTCCAGTCAAAAGTTTTCGCATGTTTAGTGTCTCCGAGCTGCAGTTGCAGAACAGATTAGCTCAAAGTTGTGGAGATCTTACGATCAACTTAACAATGATTTTCTTTATGACTTCGAATCATTCACCAAACTTTCCGCTTTGAAACCCAATTCAATGCAATATTCTGTCGAGCTGGGCCCTTACTCTTGCCGCTTCATCAACCTTGTTCGCTCGCTGAAGGTAGTCGATCCTGGTCCGAAGAAGCAGAACCTTGATATCTTTCGGTACGTTCTGGTTCTTCGTGTACTTGATTGCGTTGGCATTTAATTCAAGCGCCCTGGCAATGTTGCCTCTATCAGCCTCGCTTCCGCTGTAGTCTGCATATAGCCCTACAACAGCACGCCATTCCAGGCTGGCTGGCCCCATGTGCTCGAACATCCGTGCTGCTTTTTCGAAGTTACTGAGGGATGCCGCTTTCTCTCCGAGTTTTTTCTGGCAGCCGGCAAGGGAGCCTGTCGTTATCGCAATCTGGACGGGATCCTTAGTTGCAGCCAGTTTTTCGAGATACCAGAAGCGCTTCTGCTTTTCATAGCCGTCTATAGCTGAGTATCCGCCCAACATTTGATTGCATGCTTCCACACGAAACTTTTGAGTGTTTGGATATGTTTTTAGCCACTTAAGGAATTCGTGACTGCGTGTATCCGCTGACAAATAGTTGCGCTGTTCGAGGTCGCCTCCAATCCAGAAGGTGTGCGCGATACGAATATGTTCGAAGTCTTTGCTTTCAAGCGCGTACTTGAGCGCGGCTGCTCTGTGCATGTTCGCTTGCATCGGTTTTCCTAGACGAAGAAGGCA
>CAZISK010000085.1:0-14515 GCA_964541355.1 uncultured Candidatus Obscuribacterales bacterium | reverse complement strand
ATCGAGAGCGCTCGCCGGCAGAACTGATCTGCCGGTTTGTACTTGCCCTGTTGTTTATAAGCCTCGGTAATAGCAAGCAGCAATGAAGCGAACTCAGCGCTTCGTCTTGATCCGGATGATTCCATCACCGCAATCTGACCGTTCGCCAGCTGTTCTAGAGCCGCAAACTTGCGATTGAACGTGAGCGAACGAATAACCTCAACGACGGAAGAACAATTGGCAGCGGAATCGTGATTATCCTGTCTCGCTTTGGCATACATATCACCGGCAAGCTCGAAATTCGCGTCTTTCGCCGCAATAGCACCGAGATTGAACAAAGCGAAAGCCTTGCATCTCAACGCCTTCTCTCGATCAGTACACCCCAATTCAAGAACCGTTTTGATAAGCTCTTTTGCTTTATCATCGCGCCCTGAGGATTGCAGGCATAACAAAAGTCGGCATTCCGCCTCAATTAGCTGATCTCGAGTTGCGCTCTCTTTTGTTCTTATGGCAAGCAAATGACTGAAGGTCATCGCTGCTCGTTCAAACTGATTGCGACGAAGTTGCTCCTCTCCAATAGACGAGAGGAGATGCTCGTAGAGCACAGGAAGATGCCATCTGCGATCCACATGAGACAAAGCTTCGTTCAGAAATCTAAGCCTGTCGCCGCTCTTTCCAGACGCGAGACTACACTGCTGAATCAGATTGATATCCTCATCCAAAAGCCTTGGAGGATAAATCGACTGATCGTTGAAACAGTCCCATTGCTTTCGAATTAGCGCGGCTATCTCCGCTGCTTTTGCAACTCCGCTCTGGTGATAAAGACAGTAAGCCTTGCATCTGTAGATCACCATGCTCGAGTTGCTGGTTGGATCACCTCTTTTAATGATCTCGTCCCAAAGCTTCAGAGAGGCTGGATAATTGTAGACATCCTCGAATGAGTGAGCCAAGAGAACCACCTGCAGAGAAGACAGCGATGCTACATTCGGTGCCTTTCCTTCCAGTTTCGCCAACTCGTGAAAATACTTCTCCGCCTCAACCGGCCGCTTAATGGCGCAGCATTCCTCCCCAAGAGTAGAAAGTATGGCTTCAGAATCGACCATCTTCCTTTCGTACATTTGCTTGTGTTCAAAGAACATCCACTCATGAAGACCGCTCTCCTCATGCTCCGGATGACGCCGCTTCAAGCATTCCTTCAGTGCTGGGATTAAACCTCTTTTCGCAGATTGCACAGCATTAAGATCGATCGCTTCATGGAAAGTTTTCTTCGCCAACTCTTTGGCACCGCGAAGGTACATGAAGCACGCCTGAAGTTGCAGACACTCGGCAAACTCCCTGGAGAACTGGAGAGGTGAATCGACATCGTTGAGCACGTTAGTCAACTGCCTCTCTGCCTCTCGGTTGTTGCCGCGTTCCGCCTGTATGAGCGCCAGATATGGAACCGCCTGTAGAAGCTGCCTGTCGTTTTCGCCACCTCTGGCAACTTCAATGGCAGTCGATATCGCCTTTTCCGCCTTATCGAGCCGACCTTGCTGTACTGCCGTGACGCCGGAATAGAAAAACTTGGCGAAGTTCGTCTCCAGACTCCCCTCTAGTTGAGAAGCTTTGCTATCACCCAGCTTCTTAAGCACTTGCAGATACTCCCGCTTAAGTTCATCAGAACCCTTCGATAGGGCTTTTTCGTAAAGCTGTTTCGCTTCTTTCAGCTTGCCATCCTGTATGTAGAGGCGGGCCAGCTCCGACGTTGCCAGCTGCTGCTTTTGCGCAATGAGAGCGGTCAGGTCGCCGGCTGCGTCATGGATGGTTGCCGGCAAGGTCTCATAAATTGTGATCGCTCTCAGCAAACAGCTCTCCGCGTCCGCACGATTATTTTCCGTCGCATACACGCGCGCGAGATCGATCAGCACACCTGGCAGCTGCAGCGGGTTTTGACTCTTCTCCGCCTCCGAGGCCGCCTCGATGAACTGAGTTCTGGCAGCTTCCGCGTCACCTTTCGACTCAGCCGCCTGAGCCCGTTTGCGAGCGTAGTTGCAACGCTTCTCGTAGTCCAGCTCGGAGGCGCTACGAACTACGAAGACAAGCCCACACAGCACGATTAACAGAATAGCGATCACTTTTGTCGTGAGCGTCCGCTTTCTTTTCATGACGAACCGGTATTCCCCTCGACAATGACCATTAGAAGGACTTTGAACGTAAGTATCATACCCGGAGTAAAGATGTCTTACCTGGCGAAACTGTATTAACAGTGAACGCTCACAGCGCAGGCAAGCCACCAAAAGTGATACCAGTGATAAACCATGTTTTGGCAACGCCGGGTTTGATAGATCAAAAAGCGAAAAACATGAGTTGACAGTGTTTCCGATATTGCAGTCCAGCTCACACGTCGGGTCGAGGACTGGCTTTTGACCTTCACCGTCATCCAGGTGAGTTCGCAGTAGCACCATTGGTGGTTATACAGTCGATTCGTGCAGGCGTTCAGCCAAGGAGTAGATGATGCCGTTGATGAATGTTTCATGAGGGGTTTTCCAGAAATTCGGAAACGACGCAAGCGTCGCCCCTTGTATCTACGATTTGAGATCAATATCGATATACCGTCGACGGGATAGGCGTTTTGCACAAGTTTCAATGGCGTACCATGGTGAATCTACTGAGTGATATTGAACGCAGAACTGATAATTTGCACATTGCTAATCCTGAAAAGTAGCTCTGGAGGCAGGTTTTGCCTACAGATAGAAAGTTGACTTAATAGAATATTTTTATCTACGGTAATAACAAACATGCCCCCAGGCTTTTGAATTGTAAATTGGGTCTTTATATCTAGCATTTTTTGCAATCTGACTCACCTTGTAGACGCTCCGGTTCCGACGAACGACCGACACCCTTGACCGGTGTGCTGTCAGTATTGTCGCAACCGCAGCTTGATTGAAATGCTGGATTGCCTTGTCGACGTGCCAGTTTATCCGCTCTCCGAGTCGAGAGCGGCTGAATATGGCTTCCACTTCTTTTTCCTGAAATGTGGAGACTGTATGTTCCCTCACATGGTCAACGTGTGGATCTCGCGAATTGTCGTGTTCACGATCCACGCCGGCGCGCTGTTGGTCTTCTTCGCCGGATTCAGCTGGGTAGCACTCGGGGTCTGCCTCCTCCTGTACCTCATCAGGGGATTCGGCATCACCGGTGGCTATCACAGGCTCTTCTCACACAAGAGCTACAAGACGTCCCGCGCCGGACAGACCGTCATCGCGATCATCGGCACCACGGCGGTCCAGGGCGGACCGATCGAATGGTCGCTCAACCACCGTCATCACCACGCAGAGTCCGACCAGCCGGATGACCTGCATTCGCCCCGCACGCCACGCTCCTTCTGGTGGGCACACCTGGGCTGGATCCTGAGCAGCGAAGTGCCACCCAAACCGACCCGGCACACCAGGGACCTGGAACAATTCCCGGAGCTGGTCTGGGTCCAGAGACTCCAACTGGTGTTCATCGGGGCGCTCATCGCTGGACTCTACTGGCTCGGCTCGGCTCTCGGCGCGGAATGGCACACAAGCGGGTTTCAGATGGTGGCGTACGGGTTCTTCCTTTCGACCGTCATCGTGTGGCATATCACATGGCTGGTCAACTCAGCCACGCACACGCACGGCAGCCGCCGGTACGAGACACCCGACGACAGTCGCAACAACCCGCTGGTCGGCATCCTCGCTCTGGGCGAGGGGCACCACAACAACCACCACGCCAAGCAGAGCTACTGCCGGCAGGGGCTCCTGTGGTACGAGTTCGACCTCACGTACTACATCCTCCGATTCCTGGCTTTCCTCCAACTGGTCTGGGACCTCAACGAACCGGAAAAGGAGGTGATCGACATCGCCCGCGCCCTCAGCAAGATGCGCTCCGAACTAGCCGCTCAGAACGTGCCGGAAGACGAGATCGCTTCGCGGATGAAGGAGGTCCAGGAGACTCTTACGAAGTCGGCCACCCGTCTGGCACAGGAACGCCGCGACCTCGAGCGGTCTTTCCAGGACCAGCTCAAGCAGTTGACCAAAGTGAAGAAGGTCGAAGTAACTGCCTGAACGACCAGTCTAGCCGGCGCCGACCAAAAGCGCCCGGCCACTCGATGTTCAAGACGCCTTTTTTCGCAGCTGATCCCGACAGGATCGGCTGCGAAAAGGGGCGTCGCTGCTTCCTATCGTAAGGCGGCGTGCGCCGTCGAGGACTGGGACCTTCGCTACCTCGAGGAGCCGCTGCGCCGGGCATTTTCCCGCGTCCAGCGGTGATCTCGCTGAAGGAGGACAAGCCGCTCAACCTCTGGGTCTGGTCACAGAGAACGCGCAACTCGAAGATCACGCCCGGCGAACGGTCCTTCTTCTGGAACTCGGACACTGCCGGCGGACCAGGCGCTCGAGCTCGATTGAGGCTCGAACTGAGCTCGACAGCCCAAGAGCTAACCGCAGCTAAGCAGAGAAGCCGATTGCCCGCGGTGGCAATCGGCTTCTCTGCTTAGCTGCTTAATCGGATCTTTCTTATCCTCAATAGTACTATCCATTATACGAGGTCTCGTTCCGCCCGTAAACGTTAGTGTTCAGGGAAGGTTGCGCTTGCCTGAAGATGGATCGGATACAATCTGTGTTTTCCTGAAATGCGAGCCTCTATGTCGGAAAAGAAACCGCTGCTATTCTGCACCGCCAGCTACGAATACTTGAAAAGCGATATGATGACATCCAAGCGTTTCAAGGACGGACAGATCGCTCGCGGCTCTTCCAAGGCAGGACCGATTCTTGACGACAAGCCCTTTCCCGACGGAGAGCGCTACCACAGGATTTTGACCGATGTCGCCGACCACGAAGTTGTGCTTGTCGGCGGCACCATCGACGATCGTGAGACCATGGAATTGCTAGACTTAGGTCAGGCGATTGTAGAAAAAGGGGCTCTGAGCCTGCTGCTTGTCGTGCCGTATTTTGGATATTCTACAATGGAGAGACAGGTGGAGCCTGGCGAGGTCGTAAAGGCAAAAAACAGAGCCAGACTGATCTCCTCTATTCCTCCGGCTTCATTCGGAAATCGTATCTACCTGCTCGATCTCCATTCCGAAGGTATTCCTCACTATTTTGAAAACAGTCTTGTGGCGGTCCACATATATGCACGCGACGTTATCATCCCTGCAATCATGGATGTGATGGAGGAGTGGCAGCAAGCAAAAGCGGTAGCACATTCAGTGGCAAAGCGCAGCAGCAATCCGGCGGACATCAACTGGCTCGACGATGCGCATTTCACACTGGCATCTACTGATGCGGGCAGAGCCAAGTGGGTAGAATCACTCGCTCAAGACATGGCGGGACGCGGGGTCCCTGTGCACCCGGCCTTCATTATCAAACGGCGCATATCAGGGACGGAAACAGAGGTAGCCGATATCTCGGCGGATGTGAAAGGCAAATTCGTTGCTATCTATGACGACATGGTGCGCACCGGAGGTAGTGCCATCAAGGCCGCTCGCGCTTATCTCGACAAGGGCGCAGCAGGAATCGCTCTTATTTGCACGCACGGCGTCTTGCCAGGCGATTCTCTACAGCGCCTCAAAGACTCCGGCTGCTTCTTCAAAATTGTCGTCACCGACAGCCATCCACGAGCTGTTTGTCTCCAGGATGATTTTCTGAAAGTCGTTCCGATTGCCAGTCTTCTGGTTGAAAACTTGTTTAAACGGCATTAGCGTGTTCGAAGAATGGCGGGCGGGAACAATGTGCTAAGGTACGCTTCTTGGCGAAAGGACCGGTGAAAAATGGAGCATAGCAAGAGCCGAACCACTTCGAACAAAAACTTCGGATTCGTGCGCGTTGCTACCGCCACACCCAAACTCAAAGTCGGCAACCCCGACTACAACAGCGAAGAGATCGTGCGTCTCTTGAGAGAAGCACAGTCCCATAATACACAGGCGATCTTTTTCCCGGAGCTTTCAATCACGGGATACACTTGCGGCGATCTATTCCACAACTTCGAACTTATAGAAGGTGCTCAAGCAGGACTCGAAAAGGTTCGGCAAGCCTCCCTCGATTTCTCCGGGATTCTCTTTATTGGGCTGCCGATGCTGGTAGACAATGTTTTGTACAATTGCGTGGCTGCAATCCACGCCGGCCGATTGCTCGGAATCATTCCCAAAACCTATCTGCCGAATGCCGGTGAGTTCTATGAGTGGCGTTGGTTTTCCCCGAGTGACTCGGCAATTCAGGACCACATCGTGTTCGGCGGCGAAAGGGTGCCATTCGGCACTGATCTGCTTTTCTGTGCAGATAATATCACCGGCTTCACGATTGGAATTGATGTCTGCGAAGACGGATGGGCAGTTGATCCGCCCTCTGTCGAGCATGCCATCATGGGCGCCACCATCATCGGCAATCTCTCGGCCAGCCCGGAATGGGTAAGCAAGCAAGAATACCGGCGTACGCTCTTCACAATGCGCTCTGCCACACTTATAGCCGCGTATGTTTACACGTCTGCGGGCGTTCATGAGTCTACCTCCGACCTGGTTTTCTCAGGACACCAGCTCATCTGCGAAAACGGATCTTTGTTAGCGCAATGCAAGCCTTTCAGCCGCGAGTCCAAAGTCACTATCGCAGATGTCGATCTGGAGAGGCTCATCGCCGATCGGATGCGGATTAAGAATTTCGCCGACGCCAGAAGGAGGCTGCGCCGCAGACCGGAATACCGGCGAATACACTTTACGGCAACGGTTCCAGATCGAAGTTCCTTGACGAATCTAATGCGACCGGTCGATCCGCGTCCCTTCGTTCCACGAGATTCGCTGCAACTGAACGAGCGTTGCGACGACATATTCAATATACAAGTTGCAGGATTGGCAAAACGATTGGAACAGCTCGGCTCCAGTCCGACAATCGTGATCGGCGTCTCCGGAGGTCTGGACTCTACACTCGCACTGCTGGTAGCGTCACGCACAATGGATCTGCTCGGGCTGCAACGCGCCAATATTAGAGGCTTTACCATGCCCGGCTTCGGCACGACGCTGCGCACGAAGAACAACGCCATCAGCCTCATGAAGGAGCTCGGCATTACCGTAGAGCCCGTGGCGGACATTCGCGCCGCATGTATGGAAGAAATGCGCCAGATGGGGCACAAACCTTTCGGCTCCATCGACATAAATGCAATCTACTTGCATGCTTCAAGAACAGCGGAAGGTGGAAAACCCTTCTCTCTGGAAAGTCATCAAGCCGCCGCCCTGGAGTTATTTTCTCAAGAGCTCAGCCGCCTGCCGTCCGGCAGCCAGGATCTTACCTTCGAAAATGTGCAAGCGCGCATGCGCACAAAAATACTGATGGACTCAGGCTTTGTCTTAGGCACAGGCGATCTGTCCGAGTTGGCTCTGGGATGGTGCACATACAACGGCGACCACATGAGCATGTACAACGTCAACGCCGGCGTGCCGAAAACATTGGTGCGCTTCCTTGTGAAGTGGGCTGCGGAACATCTGTTCTCCGGCGAATCTAGAAGGGTTCTCATCGATATTTTTGAAACCGAGATCTCGCCGGAGCTGCTGCCGGCTAATCAGGACGGCGAAATAACGCAGAAAACAGAAAGCCTCATCGGTCCCTACGAACTCCACGATTTTTTCCTATATAACCTGCTGCGATTCGGTTTTCGCCCGGAGAAAATTCTATTCTTGGCTGAGCATGCGGACTTCGACGGACAGTACCGAATTGATGAGATACGCTCCTGGTTGAAGGTCTTCATTCAAAGATTCTTCCGCAATCAGTTTAAACGCAACTGCCTGCCTGATGGTCCGAAGGTAGGCTCAATCTGCCTGTCGCCCAGGGGCGACTGGCGGATGCCCAGCGATGCCGATGAAAAGCTCTGGCTAGGCTGGACGGAAGAGAAGAGCATCAACAGGAGCGTTGCAAAAACGAGAGTGCTAGCTACGCAATCTGATCGGGTCTTAAGAGTATTGCTGCGTGTCGATGAACAGCTGGACTTCATGCCTGGTGGAACGCTGGCAGTGAAAAATGGTGATGAAGTCGTGCCTGTCTCGAACGCGCTTTCGCAAAGCGGATACTATCAAATCATTGTTGACAGCATGGATGATCATCCAGTCGATCATGGTTCTTTCGCTTCACAATACAAAGGCAAGCGACCATTCGTAGACAGGGTTGTCTTGAGCGGAGTCGATCAACAGCTATGGCCGGATCACTGCGTTCATGGTACTGCTGGATGGCGATTCCATCCGGACCTGGATCGATCTATGGTTGCACGAACCTTCGCGAAGGGACAAGACAGGCGAGTAGACAGTTATAGCGCCTTTTACGACAACGGCCGTCAGTCTACAGAGAATGGGAAAGATCACCCTTTCCTTGGTCGCTCCACCGGACTTGCCGACTATTTGAGAGAGCGAGCCACCGAAGCTGGTGCTGAGCAGATTCAGGTCGATCTCGTCGGGTTGGCTGTACCTTACTGTGTTTCCTACAGCGCTCGCGATGCTAGCGTGGAACTCTATAAGGGTCACCCATTCCGAGTCCGGGTTGTAGTTGACGGAGTTCGCGCCATGGCCGACACGCAACAACAGTTCGACAGTTACCTGCAGGAGATGGCCGCAGAGGGAATTGAACTTGTCTACAGCGAACAGGTCTTGTCTGAACGTGCCGGTGGCACAATTCGCGATATAAGCAATATCAATATGTGATTTCGCATAGTCATGGCGCTGTCAATCACCATAGAGAGCCTCTTCTAGCCTCTCCACAAACTGAAGAGGATGAGTTGACCGGCCCTGACGATTGGAGACTATCACAGGGGGTTAGAAAGGCGTATGGGAAACAAAAAAACTCCCCAGCGATAGTTAAACAATCGTCAGAACCTGATCGCTTCTAGAGACGGACAACGGGCAAAACAGGACCAAACAGCATCTTTTCTGAACCTAGCGCCACTCGATTTTGTTTCCCATATCACAAAGAGCCGATTTGGCACATTCAGCAATCCGAGTTTTTTCTCGAGCTATGGTATTGCCAAAGACACAGCTACCGACCAGCAACCTATCAGTCTCAAAATCGAAGACGAATATCGAAGTGGAAATCATCGATTGAAAGACGACTTCGACAATCGAACTCAAGTCGAATGGAGTATACAAGACTCACTCACCATGCGCATTTTGATATTGAATGTCAAAGTACAGGAATGGTTGGATGTTGATCAATGCCGAAATATCAGTGGCTCGCGCCGCGCTAAACGATCCAACAGTGGAAAAGCGCCTTGGCCGAAAAGATTTTGTGCCTGCAAGAGTCGCCCAAAAGCCCATCCAGTTGAACCCTAGAATGATTAACAGGGGATTATGTACGGCTGTTCCCCCCGCCTATTGACCCCTTGACGCTTTATATTAGAAAAATCTAGGGTAAAAGCATAATTTCATTACCCATGAAGCAATGCAAGGAAGTCCCGACAAAAACCCGCCGCAGTAAGCGTTTTCAACTACTCAATCAAGCACTTCAGTGCGCTTTGTTCTAACGCTTGTCTGTATTGGTGCATTTATGTCGACAATCACAGGTGCGTAGCTCCAACGGTAGAGCAGTGGTCTCCAAAACCACTTGTTGGGGGTTCGAATCCCTCCGCACCTGCTGCCAGGTTACTGGCGTGTCCGTTCGTATCTCTCACTCTCTCTATCTCAAGAAGGAGGCTGCCATGAGCAGTCCAACCACCACCACCGCAGGAGCGCGATGCGCTCGTTGCACCCACCTCATCGGAGAGGACCGGTTAGCCGCTCTCCCCGATACCCACATCTGTGTCAGCTGTTCCAACTTCGACGGCCCGGACCTTCCTCCGATGACCGTCTACCTCGACCAGTTCGGCAACGTCGATGTGGTCCGCGAGGGCAACATGCCCTTCGCCAGCGACGGCTGTGAAAGCTGAGCGGCGAACGCGCCATGGATGGCGCAGTTTTTCTCTGTAGTGTGTCTGTCCATTTAACCCAGTTTCGAGGAGTTTTGACTGTGTGTACTACTACAACCCCAAACCCAAACGAACCGAGCCAAGAAGTGAGACATTGTGGTCTCTGCTCGGTAGAAATCCCGGCCGCTCGAATTGAGGCACTGCCCCATACCGAGCTGTGCTGCTCGTGCAGTGAAGATGTCGGTGGCGAGACAGAAACCGTCATTCTGGAAATCGCCGAGAACGGCGACGTACAGACCGCAAGCCGGGCCAAGCCTTGGAAGAAGTAAGTATCGCGGCTTACGCCGCTTCTCTTGTGGGGGGGCTCGAAGACCCTTCGGCTCCCCACACAAAACTCGGTGTGTAGCTCAACGGTAGAGCAGCGAGGTCACAGCCGCTAGTTGGGGGTTCGAATCCCTCCGCACCTGCTCCCCTTCGGGGATATGTTCGAGTGTTCCGTTCCGTTTCAACCCGTTTCAGGAGACCTGTCATGACCAAGCAACTGATCGACCCCACCATGGACGTTGGTGCCACCGCCAAGGCCAACGCGCGCCTCTGCCGCATCGGGCACTGCAATCACCCCAACTGCGGTGGCCACTTCAACGCGACGCTCCAGCCGACCGAGGCGCAGATGATCGCGGAGATGCCCGGCTTCATGCAGGCGATGTTCCGCAACACGCCGCCCGTCAAGCAGCAGCCGGTCGAGGCGATCGACGTCGGCGGCACCCACAAGGACTGGCTCCGGGAGCGTCGGGTCCGGAAGTCGTTGCGCACCCCCAGCCGCCGCCGGAGCCGGTTCAGCAAGGGGTGCGGCGCGGAGATGCGCTCGCTGCGCGGCGTGTTGGGCGACTCGCTGTAACGGCGAACAACCCAGCTCGCATCTACGTCGTCCCAAGGACCCGGTGGTGACACCGGGTCCAGTACCTCGCTACCACACGTGCGGTAGCGAGGCAACATCGAGGGATTCACCTCCCTCGCACGTGGTGATACTTCCCTAAAAACCCGTGGGCTCGCGGGGTGCCCTTATGGGCACCCCGCACCCTAACGGGCAGCGGTCACGCCCCTTTTCTAAAAGTGCACAGTTGAACTTTTCACTTGGCGCCAACTCTACTCAATGCCATAGTATTTTCAGGAACATTTCAATGGTGGACGTGGCAAGTGGCTCCTGCAGCCGGTTTGCGTTTCCTTCGTGCCGCCGACGAACCGTCTTTAGAAGTAAGGCTAAGTAAAACGAAAACTGACAGACTGGAGCTACTGTGCCATTTGCCCAAGAAAGGCCGACTCCGTGCAGGACGCTCCCTGCACGGATCGACGCAGAACCACCAATGGTGCTCTTCGAATGCACCTCGATGACAAAGACCAGCGCAAGCAGGTCTGAGATCGTCCTAGTGCAGCAGCTTGAAGAACGACGTGGTCTTAATCTGATCTTTAATGGGCATGCTGACTTCGCTGGGTTTATAAACCTGATAATTGATTCCATTTTTCTGGCAAACGACGAAAGTCGTTCCCGGCAAACTGGAACTAATCAACTGGCTATTGGCGTCGTAAGCCCTGATCAAAAATGATACGCCGTCCTCTTCATGATACTGATCGAAAGGAAGAAGTGCCATGCACTCAATCAAACCTGGGACTGACGCACCTTTTCCATCTTGTTCAAAAATCGGTTTACCCTTCTTGAATTTATCGAGCATCTCAGCAAACGCGACATCACCGTCATACTTCTCGAACTCATGCGCCTTAATAACCGGTTTGAGTGATTGACCAAGTGGGTTTTCCCATTTCACATCCGGCCCCATTTCGTTGAAGTCTTTTCGCTTTCTCGGATATTTGCTCTGGTGGCGAGAATAGTAGTAGTTAGCCAGATCAGCAATGCGACTCATATCTTTTGTGATCGCCAGGCTCCGGCTATCCGGATCATAAAGAATCGTCCCTTCTGGATCTCGAAAACCATCTTCGATTTGCTCGAGGACGTAATTGCGCTTGCCAAAGGCCCACTGTTTAAAATCCTCTCCCAGTCCTGACTTAGGAGCGCCAGCCTTGGCACTGATTGTGATGAGCGTATCACCGAATGTGAAAGCAGCTTTTCCATCATCCTGAATAGCGAGCTTCTTCAATCCATCAGCAGAGACGAAAGTCTTTCCGACGAGGTCCGCCAGACCAGGATCGACTTGAGCTTTGGCAGGACTTTGACTTTCGTTTTGCTCCATGAGCTGCATCGCACCTAGTGCCATCAGCCCCAAACAACCGATAAACAGGACAGTAGAAATGCATATCAATACTACTTTCGTAAGATTGGAGCGAGTAACTTGTTGGACGAGATACTCAGAGCGCGTGCGCTCATGCTGGAACATGCTACGCGAGAGCTTCAGCTGTCTCTGACGCTCCAGGCGCTCCATATCGAGCTTATCAACCGTGGTCCAGGCGCTCAGTTGCTCTTCCAGTTCGGTCGGAACACTCATCTGTCTCGATGACTTTGCCATCTTATGGTTGAACTCGGATTTAAGCCGTTCCAACCGGTCCGGATCGGTTCCGCTCATGTCGAGCATGGCAATGTAGCTGTTATAAACCACCGAGAACAGTGGGTGTGAAGGAGGTAATGCTTGATTGGCCATGCTCACCGTCATGTCAAAAGCTTTGTCGCACTCGTCTATCCGATCGAGCTTCTGATAGGTGCGCGCCCGTTTCAGCAATACCACTATGCGAAGAACGTCTGGACGAGCACTTCTTTTGCTGGACCAGTCATTGAACTCTTCGTAGTGAGTGAGCGCGTCTTTGTACTCATCCTCGTGATAGTGACAGTCTGCCAGCTTATGAAGGCAATTTCCGAACTCCTGGGAGTCGGTAGCGGCAGCGCGTTTAAACAGGCGGTAAGCTTTCTTGAAGAGCGGCAGAGCAACCTGATAATTTTCGTTGCCCATGGCGGAGTCGGCAGTGCTCGAAGCCAAACATGCTTCACGAAACTGCTTGCTGTCAGGTATCGTCCAGTTTACATTATCCTCCGGAATTGCTTCTTCGACAAAGTGCAGGCTTGGCGACTCCAGCTCCTCCTGATCGGCAAACGCCGCACTGAATTCTCCCTTGCCTCTGTCGTGCGGATCAGGGACCGATACAGGTTCAGGCGGCATGGACGCAGGACCAGGGTGCTGCGAGCCGTAGTTATAGTCGAAGGACTGCACCGCCTTTGGTTCTTTCGCTTCAGCATCATCTTCGAACCTCAGATCTGAATGCGGTTGATAGTCAGACTCTTCCTCCACTGACACAGATTGATCCAGCACCGACGATGGCACCGCTGGCGACACCATTTCCGAGAAACCTCCGGGAAAAGCGCTAGCACCGCCATCGGATACAGACTCCTCTGGGAACGGTTCTGTCGAAGAGAAAGGCTGCGGATCAGATACAGGAAAGTTCTCCTTCGAGTATGAATAGGTGTAGTGCGAATCCGGTTCGGCATCTTGCTGGACCGGTCTGAGCGCGTCGGTCGACTCATCGGGGAAAGGCAGCCGACGCGGTTTTGGCTGCGATTCCGAATCGCCGATTACGGTGAACTGTGCTTTGCCGTGTCCTGACTGGCGTGAGTCAACCGGTGAAGCAGGCGCTGCCCCTTTCTTGGGTGACAATAGTCCGAACGACTTCGGCTTGGGAAGCGCTTGCCCTGACTCATCCCTGGGCTCATCGGCTGGCTTGGGAATAGCGGGCACATCTTTCCCTGCGCCATCCGAGCCCTCTGTGGTCCGGGAATTCTCGTTGTTTTGTTGTTTTTTCTGAAGCAAGTCGCTGACATCGCCGAAGGACTTAGCCGGCGCCAATGGTGGCGATTCATCCTCGGCACGCTTACGATCGCTTGCCCGTCTTCCGAAGTTCGTGGGCTCGGATTTTACATCGGACTTAGGCTCGGTCGGCTTTTGTTGTGCTCTGCCGAACAGCTTCTCCTGCCATGAGAGCGGGCGCTCGTTAGTTTGACCGGGCGATTCGGAGACGATCTTCGAGCGAGAAGGAGGGCGCAACTGCCGCGGAGGGCGAGGATACTCTTCCAGCCCGCCAGCGCTGCCTATCGGCAACCCCGGTGGAGCCTGGAGGCTGTCGACTTCATCTGAGTTGAATGTCGGCGCGGCAAGCTCGAGCGGCAAATCGCTACGCTGATCGAGCGGAGTTGTGCTCAAGAATGGCGGAAGGTTGATCGATGGTGCAGACGAATTATCATCCAGATCAGGTAGTACCAGATCCGAGGGCAGAGGTGGAGAGGGTGGCGGCGGTGCTGTTGTCGGCGAAGCCCAATCAAAGCGAGGAGGAGGCGGTGGTGGCGGTGGTGCACCTGTCCCGGGCAATGCCAACGTGGCGGTGGGAAACGGCGGCGGGAAGGGCGGTGGCATCGGCGGTTGTTGCGAAGACTGATCGTCGGCAGGAGACTCTTGAAACGGCGAGGATGGTTGGAACAGGTCCGGCGGCGGCGATGCGTTGGTGTGCTGTTCAACCGGCTCCGGCTGCGTTGAAGGCACCTCAGAGAGAGTCGCTTTGACTTCGCTCTCCTTGGTTTTCTTCTTACCCCAGCTCCAGCCTGTTGCCGACATGCGTTCACCCCACTCTGGAATAGGCGTTATTGATACCGGCAGCGGTGCATCAC
>CAZISK010000084.1:0-14639 GCA_964541355.1 uncultured Candidatus Obscuribacterales bacterium | reverse complement strand
GATCTAGCTGAAGAGTTTTTAGACAAGAAGAAGCAAAAGGATACCGAGCGGGTTGGCAGTGAATGCAAATTTCGAGGTAAAGCACTGCTTTTGATCGGGATGTTTGCTTCCGATGAGTTCGTCGAGAAAATTGATCTTCCCTCTCAGTTTCTTACTGACCTGACCATACGGTATGGCACGATTTCGGATCGAGGACTTCATACCTTGCGCGAAAAGTGCACGGATCTAAAGAGTATACACCTGGAGCATCTTCCCAATTGCACAGAGAAGGGTTTAAGTGCAATTCTTAGACGCACGAAGAAACTCAAGAGTTTGACGCTTTTCGAGATGAACAATGTTCAAAAACCGATTTTAGACGTCATCTCGGATCTCCGTGGACTCGACAATTTGTATTTAAGAGGCGTACAGCTGCAGGGTGGGAATGTCGGTCAATTGATCGCTCTAAGAAATCTACGTCGGATTGCATTCCGGTATTGTCGACTCAAGGATGAGGACTTTCAGGTACTAACCACGTTCAAGAAGCTCGTCGTTGTCGATGTCACCGGCAGCGACATCAATGACAAAACCCTCATGCAGTTGGCTGAGCTACCAGACATTCGTGCATTGTTGATTGCAGGATGCAAGCGACTTTCGCCCCAGATCATTCGTAGTTGTTCGAAGCAGGTTTCGCAATGCCAGATCTGTACGGATCTTCCTTACAGGACTGGCCATCACGTGGAATTCTTCCTCGATGATGAGTACTTGCGCCTTCATGCAGAGCCAACCAGGGACGGCAGTTTGGACTGCGCCGGTTGGTCCGTGACTAACGCTGGTATGAAGTACCTCTGTGATCTGCCGCTAAAGAGATTAAGCGTTTCGGATACGAATGTAGGCGATCGCGGAGTGTCTGAAATCTCGAAGATCAAGAGCCTGACAGAGTTGCATCTCAACGGATTGACCGCAGTATCTGATATCGGATTGCAAGATATTGCCCGAATAAAAGGGATAAGAGCGCTCAGCATTGCCGATAACATGAAGCTCTCGGATCAGTCCATTGCAAGGTTGATTGCAGAGCTGCCTTCCCTCTCATACTTGAATGCCAGTCAAACTGGCTTCTCTGGCAAATCTCTTGCAGAGATCGTAAAAAGGAAGTCCTTGGACAGACTGTATGTCGCCTTCGACAATCTTAGTGATGAGGACGTTGCAGTTATCGCCCGCAAGCTTCCCAATCTAAAGGAGTTGAATTTGCAGTTCAACCCGGCTGTCTCAGCGAAGTCACTTCCAGCACTAACATCTTTGAAATCTCTGAGAGAGCTCACTATCGGGCCATTGGCAGATCAGGCATTTGCTAAAGCGCTTAAGGAGAATCTGAAAACTTGCAAGGTTGCAGTTGCAATTAATGAGGCACCCGACAAATAATTTGTAGCATTCATGCGTGCAATTTTTATCGATCTAAATTTCGATCCGATGACATAAATGGAAAAAATTTCGGACGAAGCAAAAAACTCACAACTTTCTCACATCTAGTTGCCACAGTATTCTTACCCCTCGCCTCCGCATGTTTTTGAAGTTTCTATTTGCTGTGGAGTGTGGTTTTATGGAACTTGATTACTATGATAGTGAAGTTAATTGTACCGAGACGGACTCGCCATCAGTCTCAATGCTGAATTTCGAATTCGGTGCTTTAGCGAACACAGAAGATGAACGCAATGATTGCAGTACTGACTCAAATGATGCCTACATCAACCTTGGGCCAATTACTCGCCTGGATACTCCTTCCGAACTCGACTTCGAGCCGAAAAATCCGGACCTCGAGTCATCGATAGCGCGCACTCAGCGCACCTCCCGAAAGCCGAAGGATTGGCTGAAGGACGTCGCATCTAGCGATCCCTCTCAACGCGAATATGCGCTGAAAAATCTCGAGTGGCAATGGGGAATTCCTCGACGACTTTCTGAGACGGCAGTTCAACTGGGCTCTGGCGACATTGAGGAGCGAACAGCAGCACAGCGCCGACTGGAGCAAATGGGCTGCGAGGGGATTCCAGCAGTTCATGCAGTTAACCAGTGGAATGATCCGGAAGTCAGCATTCGATGCGGGCAGTTAATGAATTACTACCTGGATACACAACCTCTCGGCGAATTGCTCAAATTCCCAGAGATTCTCGAGTATCTCCCCAAAGATCCTCTTTCACAACGTCTAGATGAGTACGCTCTGTCACCAGAAAGATTGAATCGAACGGCGAAGGAAGTAGACCTGCTCATGTTGCTCCCCAACCACGTAGGCGAACGAGTCAGCAAAATAGAAACGGAGTTATCATCGACTACCAATCCTGAAGCAACGGTTCTCCTCAAGGAAGAGCGCAGACGGCTGAGCAATTTGCCGCTACTTGGACAAGAGATACAGGAAGCCTTAGCGAATGCATCCGACGATCCGGAATCGAAGCGAATGCACCTGACCCGAGCAATGGAAATCAACCCAAGTGCCGCACAACAACTTGATTTTTTATGGCAATGCCAGCTCAATAATATGCTAGGCGATGAATCCTTCGAAAGAGAGCTATTGCTCCATGGCGCCAGGCTAGAGTCCGCATCGGATCGGGACGAGCGACTTCGGGAGTGGGTTCTCGGCGAGGACTCTAGGTCAGTTCGACGAGCGATGCTCACGGAGTACGAGCGGCAGCAGGAAAAAACACGACTTCCGATGGAGGCTCTTTCCGACCATATTTTCTGGAACAAGATTGAAGAACACTATTCACTTGGAGAAGCAATCGAGAGAAAATCGCTTTCCTTGACGATGTTGAAACCCTGGCCAACCATTCTTGGTGCATACATTTATAGGCTTCAACAGGCGATAAAGGTTCAAGATCCGGACAATCCCGAGATACAGTTGTTAGAGCAAAAGCTCCAGACCTTGGATAACTGGATGTTTCCTAAAGGACCTCCGGAGCTGCCGGCCGATCAATAGCGACTTGGGTTGTTATCTGAACGCTCTTACATGGCTGAAACTTTGGATTCAACATCATCGAGATGTTTTAAACGCTCTTCGATGATCTGCCTGGGGAGGAGCTTTTTCTTCGCTAACCTCCGCTCGTATGCCCAATCGGCTACCAGTCCGACTGCGGTGAGGCCAACTGCCATGCTGGTGCCGACGGTGCCCGCGACGGCGCCTTTGTAGTAGAGATCCAGCTCCTTTAAACTGGGATTGTACTTGTAGAATCCGACGGTGCCTGCGATCCCTTGTCCGAGGAGAGTGCCGCCGATGGCGGGGCCGAGAATGGTGTTTTCTACGGCTACTTCATCGAGATAGTGCATTACTCTATCCTCAGATGCCATCAATTTCTTCGACCGTTCGCTAGCTTCGAGATATGCCCCGGCTCGAAAGATGGCCTCGCCAACCTCACTTCTTTTGACGCGGTCGAGCGCGCCTGTGAATTCCTTTTGTGATGCTCGAAGAGCAGCATAGTCAAACTCTTGCTTGGAGTCGAGAAGCTTCTGCAATTTGCTTGATACGGTTCGTTCTGTAACTTTCCCGGCGGCATAACTAACAAGCGGCGATGCCATCGTCAAGGCACCACTTACGGTAGCAAGAACATTTGCTGGACCAAAGCTGTCGATGTTCTTCAACCCGCTCAGCCCTCTTATGCCATAGTGAGCTGAGATTGCGGCTACGACGTTTGTGCCGGCGTTCATCGCATAGAACACATTTTCGCGGGCGCGATAGCCGCGAACATCTGTATTGAACTGGATATATTCTGAGGCTACGCCGTGTCTGAGCAAGCGCAGGATCTTACTTTCCACCACGGCCAGATTATAGAATTCATGATCCTTATGCTGCGATACAAGTGTTTCCCTTTCCACAAGAAGTTGATCGACCGACTTCAGACCAGAGGACATATGTTTATTGGCGCCGCGCGAATCAAAACCGTTTCTTTGATTCTTAAGGGCAAGAACAGTATTCGCCGTCAACTCAAATGCAGAGCCTGAGCCAGCAATAATCGATCCCACTTCTGCGGCTCTGAACCCATTTCTCAGAGTGTGTACATCGATCGTCAGCGGTCTGGTCCTGCCTTTTCGCAGCTCCTTTACGGTAGCGATTTCATAGGCCAGTCCGCAAGCAGCTCCTGTCTCCTGCGTTAGGAAAAAACGGAGGCGTTTCGTTACATCGTGACCCGCGCTGGCAAGGCGATAGCGGAGCGTGAAACGCTCGAGATCGATAAGTGAGAGAAGTATGCGCCTTGTCTGCACACGATACTCCAGATCGGCCTGATCGAGTCCGTGTGCTGGGTACACAGAAGTCGGGACTAGAAATAACAAACATAGAAGAACCGCTCTAATACGAGCAACAATCCTTAATCGAGTGGGAGAATGGTCGTTTGTTTTTTTTGTAGATTTCATGGGTTCCTATGCGGCAAGAAAGCTGACTGTTCAGAGCTGCGCGTACAAAATACAGTTGCGACACTACAGGCGGAACTCATGGTCGGTCGGCTGATACCGCCTGTAGTGCGAGCAAATCTAATCCGATAGGATCTTCTTCCGGTCCGTCTCATCTGAGACCTCATCGTTCAGATTCTTGTCCGATACAGATGTAGGCTTCAACTCGACCGTCACGCTTTCAATCTTTCCGGTGAACTTGAATGGAGCACTGTAGTCGGCAACGGCTGTCCCCTCGTCCACTCCCACGTCTACACCTTCGTCCGCCGAGAAGAAGTAGCCTTGTGTTCGGTCGATGCGACCTTGTGCTACCTGCTTTCCATTGACTGAAATTGTGCCGGTGCCACCTTTAGAGATTCCGTTACCATCGTAGGCAAAGTCGAACTTAATCGTTGCCGGACCCACTGGTACAGCATCCGCACTTGCTATTGTGAATGTTTCCCTGCCGAGGAGATTGTATGCGAAGTTTGGCTTTCCGTCTTTCAAGTAAAGTGACCACCCGCCAAACTTGCCGGCCTGAGCGATTAGGACTCCTTGAGCACCACCTGATGGTATGTTAGCTTTAGCAGTTATAGAGAATGAGCGGTTCTTTACGTTGAGGAAAACGTTTTCCGTCATACCAATCATTCCATCGTACACGGTAAGCGATGTTCTTCCCTGCATCAAATCCGGACGTCCCACGATAGACGCATTCATACGCTCGAGCGAGCGGTCGTCTAAGGGCAGAACTGAATTCTTTACTGCTTCTTTCATGAACAGAGCCTGTAACTCTTTGAGTTTTTCAGGATTCTTCTCCGCGAGATTATTGGCGCAGCTAAAGTCATTGGCCGTGTCGTAGAGCTCCCACTTGTCCAGCTCGAACGTTGTTCGCGGTTTCATCTCCCACGGAGCTCTATGCACTGTGCCGGCTAGCCAACCGTCGTGATAGATAGCACGGTTGCCGAATATTTCAAAATACTGTGTCTTGTGTGTGCTCTTAGAGTTTGAGTCTTCAAAGGTGTAAAGCATGCTGACGCCATCGATTGGCAGCTGCTCAGTGCCGTTGACCGAAGTTGGCTCCGGTAGTCCGGCAGCTTCTAAAATGGTAGGCGCTATATCGATGATATGGTGGAACTGCGAACGCAATCCTTTTGATTTAATTCCTTTCGGCCAGTGTACAGCGATACTATTGGTGGTGCCACCGTAACTAGATGCCACCTGTTTCGTCCAGGTAAACGGTGTGTCTCCCGCAACCGCCCAACCTGCTGCATAGTGACCATACGAGTTAGGACCACCGAGCTCGTCATATCGTTTCAGGACTTCAGGCACCGTTTCTGGTACCATATTGAAATAGCTCATTTCATTGAATAGTCCATTCATTCCGCCTTCGGCGCTGGCACCGTTGTCGCCGGCGATATAGAAAATGAGAGTGTTATCCAGTTGACCCATATCCTCGATTGACTTAATCAGTCGGCCAACGTGGTGGTCTGCGAACTCTCCATATGCCGCAAACACTTCCATCTGTCGCGCAAACAACTTTTTCTCGTCCGGCGTGAGTGAATCCCAGTCTTTGATTGCCGAGGGTTTTGGTGCGAGTACGGCATTCTCGGGAACAACGCCGAGCTTCTTCTGATTAGCGAGCGTCTGTTCTCGAAGCTTGTCCCATCCCGCATCAAACTTGCCTTTGTACTTTGCGATCCAGTCGGCCGGGACGTGATGTGGCGCATGAGTTGCGCCCGGAGCAAAGTACATGAAGAATGGCTTGCTGGGAGTCAAAGATTTGACTGATTGCATCCACTGAATTGCCTTTTCCGTCATGTCAGGGACGAGATGATAATTAGGGTCTTTCGGAGTCTCTACTTGACTTAAACCGTCATAGATACAGGGCGCCCATTGATTGGTCTCACCGCCGATGAAACCATAGAACTTGTCGAATCCGGAGCGAGTAGGCCACCGATCGGTCGGACCGGATGGACTCACCTCCCAGGCTGCAGTCTCATGGCTTTTTCCGAATGCACCCGTCGCGTATCCATTGAGGCGCAACATTTCGGCTAGTGGTGCAACGCTCTTGGGGCGTTCTCCTGTCTGTCCCGGGAACGATGTAGCCGTCTCCGTAATAGAGCCCATGTTGCACAGGTGATGATTCCTTCCTGTGAGCAAAGCCGCCCGCGATGGAGAGCACAGCGCTGTGGTGTGGAAATTGTTGTAGCGAAGACCATCGTTGGCAAGACGTTCCATTGTTGGCATCTTGACTGGACCACCGAACGAGCTTGGTTGACCGTAGCCCATGTCATCAATCAGTACGATCAATACATTGGGTGCCTTTGACGGCGCCTCAACAGCAAAACGCGGTGGAGCCTTGGCATTCCGAGCATCGAGCACGGTTGAGTGCGGAATATTTGGGGCTTGTACCGGCAATTCTGCGCGTTTGTCGGTAGCAATGGACTCTGCCGCGATCGCAACGGATGCACTGGCAATCAGGAATGTCCCAGCAACCGATAGAGACAATCCACGACGCCAAGTACATCAGGCTGCGCCACTACAAGGTTCTTGCTTCGAGTTCCGAACCGGTCGATCGCAATACTGCTCCATGCCGTTTGGACGTTTGCGCTCCCGAGAATGCACGCATTCCACAAGTTCGTAATTCTCTAATGGCATGGCGGACTCCTCATTTATATATGTTTCCTGCTGCAGCGCGCGTCAAACCAAACTAGATGGCCCTCAGGCGCGAAGCGAATTTGCCAAATGCTCTACATTTTTCAGCTGCCGGAACTGGCTGAAATGTTGTCGAAAGCCATTGTAGCCTATCGAATACTCAAATATGCACTCGCGCAACGACGGTGGATGAATACTATTTCATTCTGGCGAAGTAGCGTCAGCCATTGATATCGCAATTTGAGAGCAGCTTTCTGAGACGCTCCAGTCCAGCTGGTGTCATACCCGTATTTCGTATTCTGAGCTTCATCAGTTTGGACAGCTGTGCCAATTTTTCAATGGACGCATCAGTGACTTTGGTTCCGGAGAGATCCAGCGACTCCAAGTTCTTAAAGCCGGCGATGGTCCGCATAGACTCGTCGCCTATTGACAGGCTGTCCAGGCTCAAGTCCTTCAGCTTTGTCAGCCCTTTCAAGTCTTTGATGCCGTCATCTGTTAATTTGTAGTTGCACCCAATTTCCAGATACTCCAGGGTGCTGACTTTTCCGATCTCCTTCAGTCCGGCATCGGAGATGCACGTTCCGCGCACTTCAAGTGCTTTCAACTTTTCGAATTTCGGAAGTTGCGCCATTCCTTCGTCCGACAGATGCTGTTCTGTCTTGTACGAGAGGCGCAGGTCTTCGAGATTCTTCAGCTTTGTCAGCGACGGGAGATATTCGTTGGCATCCAATCCGCGGCCCTTGAGGTCGAGTGTTTTGAAACCTTTGAGCACTTCCTCGGGCTCTGCGATGTCTTTCAATCGTGATGTAAGAGCCTTTCTGCTTTCTTCCGGATTCAGGCTACCACTATATTTCCCTTCGCACATGTCGATAAGCTGTCTCAGCTCAGCGGTATCGCAGGCGGTGCCTGGTTGTTGATTGGGTGGAAACTTCTGAAGCTCACTCAGGAAGTCGATCATATCTTCAGGCTGATATTTTCCGCTATTAATCACCTCTGTCCAACGTGAAAAGGAGCTGATTGCTTCACCATCTTGATCCAAGAGATTTTTCTTGACTCTCTCATCGAGCAATTTGAACGCTCGCTCTGACACCTCAACATCAGAACTGGTTGTAGCCAGCTTAATGAGGTCGGGAGTCACATAACTCCCTTCGTTCGATAGGACCAGGCTGGCTTTCTCGCGCTCAGCAAATTTTGGACTGCCGAGTTGCTTGAGGAAACGATCTAAAACCTCACGTGGGAGCTCCTCCTGCTCCTCTTGCCGCCTTACCGGTTGCTCTTTAGGCGAGGCCTTATCCTGTCGCGCCGACGTGTCCTTATCACTTTGTTCAGACGCATTTTTCTCACCTTGTTCAGGCGTGTCTTTATCACTGCTTGGAGCTCGTTCCATCATGATCGAGCTAAAGCTGAAAGGAGAAACTACGTTTGCATCATTTTTGACGTCAGGCGTAACGCCATCGGTTTGCCGTTGGACGAAACTGCTCAATTGATAATTGACCTGTGTGTTGCGTGGAAAGATATTGATATTACTCCAACCATTTTCCTGTATCACCGTGCATTTACACAGAACTACCGAAATCTTGATTAGAGTCGTTGGCGCGTTAATCAATTGATTCGAATGGCATTGACGGAACGAACTGATTGCAGGCCTTTGTATCCCTGGACGTTTTGTTGTCTCAGCCGAATTGACGAGAGTAGTGCCGTACATGGTGGCGCAGCCTCGCGTGAGCGAAGCTTAGCCTGCTGCTTAACCTTGGGCTCGTCCTTACCAGCCGCGCGCTCCCATTGGATAGTAGTTGGGGGACCAGTGAGATACTTTTCCTAATTGATAGTAGGCGGTTGATTTACCGCCTTCCATCCAGAAGTGGTGGCGATTCTTACCCGGACCGGGGAACGAAGTATAAATGTCTTTGCCTGCTACTGTTATGCTGGTGCCATCAGGATAATGCAGCTCCACGATCGAGCCACCACCGTAGGTGACTTTTTCCGCATCGGCGACTTTGTATGATTTGGTCTTTCCATCTTTGCCGGTAAACTTAAGATTGCCGTCGACGTCAAACTCATAGGTACCTTTCTCGGTTTCCGCCTTGATACCCTTTTCGGTGCGCTCGGCTTTGAAGCCGTTGGGCGCTTTAAATGAGTCTTTTGTTTTGGACGATTCAAAGTCAGATTTTATGCTGATTTCTTTGTCACGATCGAGCTCTGCCTTGGCTCCGTCAGCAGCCCACATCGTGGTTTTACCGTATGACTTTATAGTCACTTCTCCGTTTTGTTTTACGGTAAACATGTTTCTACCATCATCGAAGAAATACTCAGTCGAGCCGTCCGGCAGCTTGGTCGCTTTGCCTGTATGGGTACCGTATTTGTCTCTGAAGAAGGCTTTTCCATCTTTCCCTTCAGTTATTAGTGTTCCATCTGGAAGGGTGACTCTCCGCGTCTTTCCATTGTCCCTCACTTCCAGACCGCTGGGATATTTAGTCGTGGTCTCGGCCGGATCCACGAACTCGGTATCTCCGATCTTTTCTTTGCGCTCCGGAGTCTTGGTGACAATTTTGCCGTCAGCAGAACGTGTTACAGTTATGCCTTTCGGTACCGAGTAGGTGACGTCGCCAGTCTTCGGATCCTTTGTGACTTTGCCTTTTGACTCCTCGAAAATTCCTTTGACGGTACAGGTTCCATCACCGTTGTCTGTAATGGTGCCTCCAGTGCCGGCCTTGAAGGTATTGGATTTCCCTGCAGAGGGCTTCGAATGAGCTTCTTTCCACTTGTCCAAAAGTGACTGTACGTCCGGATCCAGCTTTTCTGGACCGTCCTTGATCTTCTGGTTGATATTCTCAATAGCAGCTTTGGCGATCTTGCCGAAAGCGTCTTCAGGCTTGACGTTGTCACCCTTGATCTTTGCTTCGGTTGGTGTTCCGGCAGTGGCAATCTTAATTTCTGCGCCACTCTTAGAGTCAGATATATTCAGGTAGTAGCTGTTTCTACCGCCTCCAAATGAGCCCCAATAGTTAACGGAAAGACCAGCGTCTTTCAGGTCTCTCTCGAGGGCCCTAACGAGTTTTTCGCCTTCATCACGATTGCCGTCAAATGATTTGACGATTTTTTCTAAGGAGGCCAAATCTCCAAATAGTACAGCTTTCTCCATCTCTTTCAGTGTGTCTCGCTGTTTCGGCGTAAGATCACGTCGTGGATCTTCGGCCATCTTATCGAGATAATTTTCTGCTTTCCTTTTCGGCGTAGCCTCGGGGGCTGGGGCGAACGCAAGGAAGATATTATCGAATTCATCGTCGCCGGGAAAACCAAGGTTGGTCATCCAATCTTGGTCAACCTTATTGTCTTTGGCGACGGGAGTTGGCGTTGGTTCGGTCCAGTCTTTTGGTTTTGTCTGCCAACCATGCAATGCAAGTGTATCTAGCGAATTAGTCTTCGCAGTGTCAATCTCTCTCATAATTATGTCCTGCCGTAAGGGGAAGGGAAGGGAAGGAATGGAACGGAACGGGAATGGGAATGGGAATGGGACACCGGAAGTTTAAAATTGACTTGCCGTTCGTGTCCTTCGGTTTCACGCAAAAATCGAGGCGTAACAGCGCTGTTCTGCGGGTGGAATTGAATTCCATCGCATACAGATTTCCTCACCGCTGAGGAAATCTCATCGATGCGGACCTCGACAATAAGGGGCGTCAAGTGGCTTCGCCGGTGCATTGTGTCGACGTGAATGATCTGCGATTGCTTGAGTAGGTACAGTAAATGTTCGTGCTGGCCACGCTTGAACTCGAGCGAAACTGGCAGCGGTGTGATATGTGAAATTCACATTCATGGTTGCTCATATTAGCGTCTCACGCCCACCAAGATAAGGACGCAATGCGACGGGGATACTGATCGAGCCATCTTCATTCTGATGATTTTCGAGAAATGGAATGAGAATTCTCGGCGAAGCTATCGCTGTGTTGTTTAGAGAAAAAACAAAGTGTTTTTGCGCCTTCGCATCGCGATAACGAATCCCCAAACGACGCGATTGAAAATCATAGAAGCTCGAACACGAATGCGTTTCACAATACGCATCGCGGCTCGGCGTCCAGGTCTCGATATCGTGCTTCAGGACCTGACCCAGACCCATGTCGCCGGTGCATACTGCCACGACTCGATAGGGCAGTTCGAGCAACTGCAGCAGTTGCTCTGCATTCTCGAGCAGCGAGTAGTGTTCGCGCTCCGAGACGGCGGGGGCATTTTCACAGAAGACGACCTGTTCGATCTTCTGGAACTGATGGACGCGATAAAGCCCTTTAGTGTCGCGACCAGCCGCACCTGCTTCGCGCCGGAAGCAAGGCGATATTCCGACGAAGCGCTTCGGAAGTTCGTCCAATTGGAATGTACGATTCAGGTGAATCGAGACGACGCCGACTTCCGATGTTCCGGTCAAATAAAGCTTGTCCTTTTCCAATTCGTAAGCGTTATCTTCTCCCAGCGGAAAATACCCGGTGCCGAACAGCGCTTGCTCCTTCACCAGAAGTGGTGGCACAACCGGCGTATAGCCTTTTGCAACCAGATGATCGAGCGCGAATCTCAGCAATGCCATTTCGAGCAGAACACCTTCGCCCATCAGTGCATAGGCGCGCGAGCCGGCAGCATTCCTGGCGCCGTCAAAGTCAGCCATACCATGAATGGTGGCAAGCTCGAGGTGATCTCGTTGCTTAAAGTCTTGCCTGGCTGGTTCTCCCACGCGGCGAATCTCGACGTTGTCGCGATCGGTTTCGCCCTCTGGAACACCGTCACAGGGAAGACCAGGAACGAAAGCCATCAAGCGCGCGAAATCGACATCAACTTCGCGCAATTGAGCCTCGCGCTCGACCAGCGCTTGCCCTATCGCTCGCGATTGCGCGATAAGCTCGTCGCGCCGATTGGGCTGTGCTGCTACCGAGTCGGATAATCTGTTGCGTTGTTCTCTTAGTTTATCAACTTCACCACTAAGGTCTCTTCGTCTTTCATCAACCTGTAGTAGTTGATCTATCTCGATCGGCACTCGTTTTGTTGCGATCGCCCGCCTGTAGGCGTCGGGATCACGGCGAATTTTTTCAATGTCAATCATTATTACCTCCTATACGCAAGCGAGGCAACAAAAACGAAAAGCCTCGCAATCTGCGGGCTTCGTGACACTTGACTCAATCTATACTACGAGTTGAATGACAAAATGCGCCCACATCTCTAACTGAAAAGAGATGAAGACGATGAATATGCGCGGTGTGCAATTCGACTCATGTTTATCACTATACTTGTATGGATTGCTTTGTCAATATTTGGGCTGGAAGTTGTAACGACAGATTGAATTATCTCTTCTTGAACATCTTCATCATAGCCCGCGCCTGCATGAGCTGCTGATTGGCATACTCTGTCACCTTCTGTTGATACTCCGGCGTAATTTCTGTTTGCTCGTGTGGGAATGGAAATCTGTATGCCAGAGAGAAGTTCTTGTCGCAAAGTTGAATTGGATGCAATCCGCACTTCTCATAGAGAGCCTTAAGCTCGGTCAGATGGTTTGACGATAGAAACAAGCTAAAGCAATCGAGGTCCTTTGCGTCAGTTGCCTGGGCCAATATGTTTGGTCCTTTGTTTAGAACGCTCGTCGATTCCGTTAGATCAGGCCAATCTTGCGGCCATTGAATTGGCGGAAGCTTTGCATGTTCGAAGGGGGTGAGCATGACCTCAATTTTTTCCGGTAGCCATGGTTGGAGACCATTCACCTCTGAGAAGTTAAGACAGGCCGTCATGGCACGATACACGTTAGGCGGCGACTTCCCATAGTCGCCAAATATAACCACTTGCTTCTCAATCGTTTCGGTTGATACATGAAGCGCATAGCGAGGTTGGTGACATCCTCGATCTTCATAGGAGAGGTCGTAACGGTCTTGAGCTGAGGCAATACCAGATACAGTGCGTAGTAAAAATGATTTTGGTTTTTGTGGTACCACACCGGAGAGGAATTCTGGAGTAGGTCCTTGTTCAGCGCCAGTCAAGCGTCTAACGAACCTGGTGAATTCAGAAAAATAGTTGGCGCGTCTCTGGAGTAAAACGGTACCATCTTCGTAGAGCGCGAATGTCGGGGCTTCCGCATTGAGCACCAGAGCGTCAGGGTCGTGAATATAAAGTCGAATTAGCGCATGTTTCATTTGTGTTTTCCTGGGAGGAGGGTCTTCGTGGGTCCTGATTGTGGATGCAAAAATCTACTGTTACGTTGACAAACAGAAAGCCTAGTTCATCCATCTTCCCAGTTGGGTGTGACGAAAACCGGACTGTTAATTGGATTGCACTGATGAAATGGAGGTGATTGTAGGGTAAAGCAGGTATTGTTGCGACGAAACATTGGATACGGTAAGGAAGTGATCTTCGTTATGGATTCATCATGTCTCAACTGATTTATCTCTTGTCTTTCGCTAGCTTGATTCTATTTATGCTGTGTGCATTTGCTGCGCCTGGCTGGACATGCCATGCGGAGGAGTTCAGTCAGGAGGAGCAAGAATCTATCGCAACTCTTGCAAAGCGCATTCAGGAAGTCGAAAAGGAAAAAGTGGTATCCGATCAGCTTAT
Source organism: uncultured Candidatus Obscuribacterales bacterium (assembly GCA_964541355.1). Taxonomy (GTDB): domain Bacteria; phylum Cyanobacteriota; class Vampirovibrionia; order Obscuribacterales; family Obscuribacteraceae; genus JADYXR01. Next base: position 1,016 of record CAZISK010000084.1, on the reverse strand, counting down.
CGACGCAAAGCTCGCGTTAGCTAGAGTGGTGATGCCGTTGGAGCATGATCGCGCCTTACAACTGTATATGGATGCAATCGACGTCGCCGGGCAAATGGACAAAGATAACCCGAGGATTTCGAAGATCGTCAGCGATATGGCATTGATCACGCGATTTAACGGCTTTTATTTAGCAGTCGCGCCAGCGAATTTAATCGAGCTTGAGAAGAGAGCCCTAGCGATTGACGAAAAACACTTTGGTCCGGAGCATCCGGAGACCGCACGAAGCATCTATGGTTTGGCAATTGCGTATGTCTTACTCGATTTCCAAATGTATCCAGACGATGTGCCAAAGGCGCTTACCGAAACAAGAGCTAAGGCGCAATTTGAACGGTATATTGATGTGTTCGGAAAGAGAGCGAAAGATGTGAACACAACGGAATACCATGATGCCTTGTACATGTTAGGGCTAATCTACGCAGTCTCTGGCAACTTGAATTCTCTTGACACTCTGTTTCTTGAGAAAACTAACGTGGGCAATAAAACTTACTTTTTCGAGGTCAGCAGAATTGCAGGCGATTGTAAGAACAAGGACACGACATCTCAGTTGTACACTAAGCTAGTTGGCAAGGCGGAGCCTGCAGATAAATCCGCATTCCCCGACGATCTAAGGGCCCTGTTCTGCGCAACCAACTTTTTCCTGCACACGGGGAACGCAGCAGCCGGTCTTGCTTCGGCGGAGAAAGCTGTTTCCGTCGCGAAGGCATCGGTCTATGCGCAAGCTTGGCTGGGACAATGCTATGCTGATTACTACAAAGCGCTAAAGGCGAATGGTCAAAGCGATAAGTCTGATGCGCTGACGCGGTGAGCGATTGAGGCGTGAGTTTAAACCGATAACGGTTTAAGCGCTGTAGTGAAACAGCTCGCATTCGTCAAGGAGCCTGACGCGTGAGTTTAAACCGAAAACGGTTTAAGCGCTGTAGTGAAACAGCGAGCATTTGTCAAGGGACCTGAGGCGTGAGTTTAAACCGATAACG